>SLDF01000131.1 GCA_007125435.1 Saprospiraceae bacterium | reverse complement strand
TAATTTTACCCTTAGTCATTTAGTTGTAGTTTTGGTGGATCTTTGGCTATTTTTCTCAGGTTCACCAAACTACACTTTTTTACATATTAAACAAATTAACTATTTGTTTTTAAATCACTTCTATATTTTACCATCCTTATTTTCATTTATTTATTACTAAATTATCTATTATGAACAAATTCTGCATCACAGCATCACAGCATCACAGCATCACAGCTAAGAATAATGTAAGTACATTGAAATACACTAAATTCAAGAGTTTAAAACATTATTTTTTAAATAGCTTTTTTATATTCTTTTTAGTGATTCTTGCTTCATCCTGCAACAAAGATACTGATATGTCGGATACTGTTTTACCTGAAAATATGTACGAAAGTATTCAGGAAAGACAAGACCAAATAATTGAATTTCTCGGAATTGTAACTCAAAAAGATGGGAATGTGACCAGCAGAACTTCTTCTTTTAATTTGCAAACAAATGAAGCAGTACCATTCTTAGAAGAATCGTTAAACTTAGGATTTTGCAGACTTGATTCTAGCTTTTATGAGCAATATTTTTATGCTTATGATACAATCTTTATTCCAGTCAGTAACGACAGTATTTCTTCAGCAGTTTTAGCAGATGCTTTTGATAGCATTGCACACTTTGCTGCCATTGAATATGGCAATAGACCCTCAAGTACTCGTAAATCTATTTTGTTTGGTTTATATTCTGACTATGTTGTAGATACAACTAGAAATGATATTCTAGTAGCTTGTTTGTATGTAGTTGCTGAGAATATAGGAGTTGCTTATAGCTCTGGTAATTATGATGTAGATGACTATTGGTATTATTGTTGTGGCTTTGGTAAATGTGGACCGTATTCAGGGGGAGAGCCAAATGATGCTGCGAAAATTCTAACAAAAGATCTAAAAGAAGCACTAGTACCTTCACTTCTTAATTTAGCCTATTACTTTATTGAGCCTTATTCGATTTGTTTTAGCCCTGGCAATGGCTGTTGGGATGGAGTTAACCATATTGAAATCGATGAGTATATTAATGATGAACATTCTATGTGGTGGAACACATCAGATTGTATGGATCCAACTGATCTAGGTTTTCATTTTTCTTCTATGAAAGAAATGATTAAGGATAACCAACCATATACAAGCAATCCACCATCTTTAAAAAGTGTTGTTTCGCTTTTTGTTTATGATGACCTAATTGGTAGTACAAAGTTGCATTCGTGTGCAGTAACCTATGGCACCTTGATTGAATTGAAAACAGAGGCTCCTACTCCCCTTAATCTGGCGGATTTTTAATTTTGCCCAATTATTAACTTAATGTAAAAACAATGAAGAAATCATTCTTGATATTAATAATGACTTTATCTTTAAATGGTCTTCTATCAAGTCAATCCTCTTATGAGATCATTATGGAAGATCACCCAGGTGGGTTGATTAGAAACGTACTTTCAAAAGATAATGGAGAGTTCTTTTTTCCTATTACTGAAATGACTACTGACAATTTTTCAAGATTTTATGACACATATTATTATGAAATTGATGAATCTGGTCAACTTTCTGAAATAATAGTAGACTTTGATATAGACTTATATCATTTGTTTCATATGCGTCCATGGAAAGACGGTCTGTTATTTGATGTAGAGTTTACTTTACCTAATGATTTGTCTTTTCCAGCTGATGATTCACCGTATAAAAGATGTATTTTAGAGATCGATAATAACTTTCAAATCGTGGACAGTCTATGTTTTATTTCCAATGGACGTCATTATGGTAAAGCAGTTTTAGATGAAGACAATAAATATCGTTTTGTTTGTAATGAGCGACTATATTCTTCCAATATTTTATACGGTACTTATACCGATGAGGGGTTACTTTTAGATCGATTCGATTTAAGTCATACTACTTTTTATCCGACCGGACTTGCTAGAGCGTCTAATGAAAAAGACCTGCTTTTATTTTCTTCTAATGGGGTAATCCAAGTCAAGGAGTCATTTGAACTAGTAGATATACTACATGAAAAGTTTAAAGGAAATAGA
Source organism: Saprospiraceae bacterium (assembly GCA_007125435.1). Taxonomy (GTDB): domain Bacteria; phylum Bacteroidota; class Bacteroidia; order Chitinophagales; family Saprospiraceae; genus SLDF01. Next base: position 34,736 of record SLDF01000131.1, on the reverse strand, counting down.
ATACATGGCCATTTGTTAAATTTAGATGGCGGTGATATTGCATTAACTGGTGTCAATGGATTATTCTACGAAGAAAATGGAGCAACACATTTACATTATCTAGTAACTATACGCATATTCGATTCAAATTATGAGCAGATATGGTCTGATACTATGGGCATAATTCCCGAAGATTTGACCGAAAGTGGTGCGTTCAATTACCCGGCTATGGACGGAGCACTTGATACTTTAGGTGGAAACCTGTTCTTCGCAGGCATTAATAGAATCATTGGCTCTCCTTTGACTTCAAATGTTGAGAACTCGTTTTTTATTGCAAAATATAATCAAAAGACAGGAGAAGTGCTCTGGAAATACGATCAAATAAATCCCGAGTTTCATAATATCATTTATGGCGTAAAAGCTACCCCTGATGGTGGTTGCCTATTGTACGGTTTCATAATTGATCCTGAAACCTCCATCCGATACCCATACTTACTAAAACTTGATGAAAATGGACTTTTATCGACTAGCACAACGCCAGAAGAAGATACTACTTTTCGATTTACTCTATATGGCAATCCTTCAAGTGAATTAAAGTTTAATGTAAACAGTCACGATAATTGGAAGGGAAGATTTAAACTGATAAATGCAAGTGGTCAAGTTGTAATGCAAGATATTGTCCAAAATGGATTTTACACAGGTAACACCTCAAGAATTCCAACTGGGCTATATATTGTAGTATTAAGCGACGCATCGGGACGTGTGCTTTCACAACAGAAATGGTTGAAGCAGTGATTTAAAATGACTCTTTAGTTTTATTATCAATGTTGAGCGCTTTAAAAGAGAACTTCTCCATTTTGCTAACATTAAGTTAGTGATCAAAGACAAAAGTTATTTGAAGCTCTTATCGAGAACTTTGAATTTGTAAATGCTGGAATTGAAAAAGTGGAAAAGTATATAAGATCCTCCACTTCTATCTTAATGTATCTATATTTATTATTATTTCTGGAGCATTAGTTAATGGTTATTCCCATATTTATCCACTTATGAAGTTGACATATACCCTCCTGAACCGGATTACGCAAATTAATGCTTTAATTATTCAAAAATATTTCAAGTCATAGGGTGCATCTCAAATTGTCGTTTTTTCTGGTCATGCATCAGCGATGTGAAAGGGTGGCTCACCCTAAAGCTTTAGGGTGAGCCAGACTCTGCGTAGTGCCAACGAAGCAGAGGCCGACCTTTCAGGGAGCCCTGTAACGTAGCGACCCGAGGACAATAGGACGAGGGTGATGCCAAAAGCAGCAAAAAGAAAAACACCCAAACCATTCAACAAATTTTATCCGAAAACAATTTGTTAAGAACAAATATTTGTGATATATTGATCTCCAAAAAGAGACAATGATGAAAAAATCCAAGAACTACAAATTCGTAGCCGGACTCGGCGCCATACTTTCCCTTGGCATTGCCATATTTTACTACTTCTATGCTAAAGAAGCAGAAATGTGGGAAAAATGGTTGCCAATAGGACTGTTTCTCCTGGTAGCAATAATAGCCTTTTTAAGATATAGGAAGTTATAGCGTTGGAGCTTTATTCACCTCATTTAGGATAAATCAAGTAGTCGCTTCTCATAGCATCATATTGTTTAAGACTTTCTTGCCATGAGGCTCTTATGCTTTGAGCATCTAAGCCTTGTGTGATTTGCTTTCTTAACAACTGACCTCCGGCTAATTTATCAAAAAAACCATTCTTGAGAAAAAATACTGAAGGCTCAGGAAATCTCTGATAAAAACTGATGACTATATCGAGATCGACCTGCTTAGAATTTAGCAATTGTTCTGTTGGTATGTTCGTAAGATCCATACCATAACACTTCTTACCCATGTGCAAAGGTGATAGTGCACCCGGCTTTGACTCCGGTATGAAGTAAAATGCATACAGACCTTTCAAATCAGGATGACCCACCACTTGAAATTGTGTATCAGTGCCGCGTCCTACACTAATCGGCGTACCTTCGAATAGACACAATTGAGGATATAAAAGAATTGATCTTGAATTAGGTAGGTTTGGAGATGGCTTGACAGGTAGCTCATAATGCATCGACTTTTTGTAATTCAAGCACGGAAGAACAGACAGTCTTAATGCCCGGGCTTCATTTATCCACTTTTCACCTTTTATCATTAAGGCGTACTCTGCGACTGTCATACCGTGGACTATAGGTACCGGATGCATACCTACAAAAGAGCGATATGCCGTATCTAAGATGGGGCCGTCAATGTAATGTCCATTAGGATTCGGACGATCCAAAACCAAAACTGCTATATCTTGCTCGGCACATTCTTCCATGAGGTAGTGTAGACTTGACAGATAGGTATAATACCTTACCCCTACATCTTGAATATCAAAAATGACTATATCTACATCCCTAAGGTCATGCGAAGTGGGTTTCTTCTTCTGTCCGTAAAGTGAGATCACCGGCAAACCCGACTTCTTATCTCGTCCGTCTTCAATATAAGCACCGGCATCTGCATCGCCTCTAAATCCGTGCTCAGGAGCAAAAATCTTAGTCACCAGCTGTCCTTTTGACATCAAGTAGTCTACAAGGTGCTCGCCATCAGTGCGCACCGATGTTTGATTCACCATCAGGGCCAGTTTTTTTCCTGATAAATCCCCAAAAATATTGTCCACCTGATCTGCACCGGTAAGGATATCCCCTCCTTGAGCATGACAGGGCATACAGCTTGCTGCTAATGTTAAGTACATGAAAATGATGGAAATATAAAAACAATTTTTATACATTTGTTTTGCTATTATTGATCTATGAAGAAATCATTTGCCATAATTGATATTGAGACTACCGGAGGAAGCCCAAAGCAGGATAAAATTACAGAAATTGGGATTGTCTTTCACAATGGCAACGAGATTATCGATTCCTGGCAAACACTTATCAACCCCGAGCGCAGCATTCCCGATTACATTACTCGTATAACGGGTATAGACAATATGATGGTACAGGATGCGCCAAAGTTTTATGAAATTGCCAGAGATCTGGTTGAGTTGACAGAGGATTGCATATTTGTCGCACACAACGTTCGCTTTGACTATGGCTTTATTGCCGAGGAATTCAGACAGCTGGGCTATACCTTTTCAAAGAAAAAATTATGCACAGTCCAAATGAGTAGAAGAGCCTTTCCAGAGCTACCTTCTCATTCACTGGGTAATCTGACCAGACATTTCAGCATCCCATTAGAAAATCATCATAGAGCTTTAGCCGATGCGACAGCTACGGCTCACCTTTTTGATCTCATACTCAAAAGTGATTATTACACCAGAGTAAATCCAATAAACGGCAGAAAGAGCCTGAAAGAACAACAACTTCCGGCCTCAGTCTCCCTGGACAAACTCAATAACATCCCCTCCAGACCGGGTGTCTATTACTTTAAGGATAAAGATGACAAGATCATCTACATCGGCAAGAGCAAACAGCTCAACAAAAGAATCTATGATCACTTCGCCGATCAATCAGAAAGAGCAGCCAGGTTACAATCTGCTGTACATGACATTGATTATATCATTACCGGTAATGAACTAGCGGCCCTTCTAATAGAGTCTTATGACATCAAGAAATATCAACCCACATTTAACAAAGCTCAAAAAAAGAAGGCCTTTAAATACGTCATTGCAGCTGATAAAGAGGTTCATGATGACCTGCCAGTGGTTGTTTCATTGGGCAAGGTAAATGGACAGATCATATACCGATACTACCTGCGAAAGAAAGATGCTGCTGCCAGTCTACGGATGGTCTGTCATGAAGTAGGACTTTGTCCCTGTGCTCTGGAGCAGCATGACAAAGACCTTTGCCTGCAATACAAATTGCAACTATGTGATCCTCCCAAGGACCAGAATGACCAGAAAGAGCGTATACACACTATTCATAGTCTGTTAAGAAGAGGGTTTGACTCAAATGGATTCTGGGTCGGTCCCGGTCGATACCCAGGTGAATCTTTTGTCATCGGCATAAAGGACCTCAAGTTTTATGGTATGGGCTACATAGATAACGCAGACAACTCTGCTTCAGCAGACGAGTTGTATGATCATATCAAGCCCTATCCCTTCAATGCTGAGGTTAGCGGTATCATCAAAGGCTACTTTCGCAGCCATAAGGACTTTAGATGGGTTCAGGTCTGAGGCTTTCATTCTCTGGGTTACTTATTGATGACTTCGTTTTGCTTTCTTATACTTTCGAGGTGAATGGCCTCCAGATAAGCTTCTATAAAGGCTACGCTTAGGTCTGATTCTTTTGCCTTTTGATTCAGACGCTGGCGGATATCAGCCCATCTTTTATTTTGCAGCACGGTGATACCGTGTTCTTTTTTATAATACCCTATTTTGGTCGAGATGTTCATCCTCTCACTGATCAAGTGAACGATCTGATCATCGATGTGATCAATATCTGCTCGCAGATCTTGAAGCTGTGGATGGTTGCGAATGGACTGCTTACCTGAGTGCCTCCAGATCAGATGATCAAGCATTTCATTCAATGTCGAAGGCGTCACTTGCTGTGCGGCATCACTCCATGCAGAAGCAGGATCTATATGAGCCTCTATCATCAGACCACTAAAATCCAAATCAATCGCTCTCTGAGAAATATGCAATAAATGTTGCCTATTCCCACATATATGAGAGGGATCACAAATCAAGGGCACTTCAGGAAATCTCTGTCTCATTTCAATGGGAATGGCCCACATGGGTGGGTTGCGATACTTGGATGGTGAAAAAGATGAAAAACCCCTGTGCACCAGCGCTATGCTTTCTACTCCTGCCGACTTGATCCTTTCATAGGCCCCTGTCCATAACTCCACATCAGGGCTAAGGGGATTTTTAATCATGACGGATACGTCTTTTACTCCTAGGAGAGCATCGGCTATTTCCTGTACCGTGAATGGATTCACTGTAGATCGGGCACCGATCCAAAACATCCTTATCCCATGTGCCATAGCCTTCTCTATATGATGAGCACTGGCTACCTCTATAGCTGCCGGCAAATCTGTGGCCTCCATAGCTCTCGATATCCATGGCAAGCTCTCTTCGCCATTGCCTTCAAAATTGCCGGGCTTTGTTCTGGGCTTCCAACTGCCAAACCTCAGAACATCTACCCTTTTATCCCTTGCCAGAGCCATGGCCGTATGCATCACCTGATCCTCAGTCTCAGCACTACATGGACCGGATATTATCAAAGGCCTTTTCGAAAACGGCCTTACCAAAGAAGCTTTTTCTGTACTATTCATATACTCCTGCAAAACTACAGGATTTTTTTCACAATGAAGTTCCACAGAATAAGACAAGGAATTAATTAATACCCTATCCGGATAATGGAAGATCAAAATTCCGTAAAAGGAATCTCTTCACATGACGCTGCCCAGCACTCTTCGATGAGAGAGACACCAAACCTATTCTCTGCCTGTTATCTGATCAAATCCATTTATCGATAAACGCTTACTTACTCTTTTTGGAAAACTCTGATGTAATCAACAACCATAAACTGCGGAAACACTGTCGACACGTCAGGACTACCAGGCCAATTACCGCCAACAGCCACATTGAATATAAAGAAGAATTCATCATTAAACGGATAATCAAATCCATTCATATCCGCTGGCGTTAATACATTGTAGCTTCGCTCATCCACAAACCACTCAATCCTGTCTTCTTCCCATACAATCGAAAAAACATGAAAACGACTGTGGAAATCTGTCCCTTGTTCGGCAAATATACTTCTCTCTTTTAGTTGTCTCTGGCTAAAGTCAGGACCCCAGTGTGCTGTACCATAGACCCTATTGGGTTGATGCCCCAGCATTTCCATGATGTCAATTTCACCGCATGAAGGCCATCCCTCTGACCAAAAACTTTCTCCCAGCATCCAGAGTGCCGGCCATATGCCTTGAGTTTTGGGCAGTGCAGCCCTAATGTCAATGCGTCCATATTTGAATGAAGCCTTATCACTTGTGATAATTCGTGAAGATGTATACTGACTTCCGGATACACTTTGCTGTTTTGCTTCTATGATCAGATACTCATTTTCATGAATGTACGTATTATCAGGCTGATAATATTGTAGCTCATTATTACCCCATCCATTACTCCCCGTACCTATCTCATGCGTCCAGAATTCCTCATTGAGCCTGTCACCATTAAAGTCATCTGACCAAACCATTTGATATCCGGGATAACTAATTGGACTTACATAGCCTTCGTCAGGTATATTGAGCGAGCCTATGATTTCTTCATCATCGTCGATGATTGTAATTCTTACAGCGTTATTTTCGACTGTAGCATTAATCACACTTGTAAATACAATATCAAAGTGCCGATTAGGCTGAGGAAACGTATTGCCAATAATAGTGATCGGAATTTTGCCCTCAGTTTGCCCAGCCTGTATGACAAGGCTCGCGTCAGAGATGCCTACAAAATCTCTGCCGGACTCCGCTGTCCCATTTCTCGTACTATACCTTATGATTACATTTGACGCCGGTTCTCTATCTAGGGTGACAACGAGCTCTATGGTATTATTATCATCCCCTTCCAGCACAGTCATATCCTCAGCGACCAATACTGGAAAATCATTCATAGTTTCATCCATATCATCCTCACTGCACGATGTCAACGACACCAATAAGGGAATACAAACAAATATTACCCACTTCAATCGCTCATACAAAAACCTGATTTTCATCCTATTAACATTTATCATTCTTTCTATATTGATTTGGGCATATCCCCTCATCTCCCTTATAATCGTTCATAAAAGCCAATGCACGGTAAGCCCTTAACACCATTGAGATTGATCAATATTATGGGAGATGAGCGGTCGCTACGTTACAGGGCTCCCTGAACGGTCGGCCTCTACTCCACTACCGTTGCGCAGAGTCTGGCTCCTGACGTCGCCACCCTTTCACATCGCTTATGCATTTCAAGTCCGATCCGAATACCATGTTGTCGATCATCTTCAAAACCACCGAATTCTTTGTTGTCAAATATAATCACATTTGTTGATACACACGGACATATTCTATTTCAAATCGCTGTGGCCATATATCAGGATCTACCCCTTTCATACCGCCCCAATTGCCTCCAACTGCTAAATTAAGTACCAAATAAAATGGATGATCAAATGGCCATTCATTTCTGTCATCCGATGGTTTTACGAATTTGTGATAAGGCCGATCATTGATAAAAAAAGATATGTCATCCTCCTGCCATATCATAGAGTAGGTATTAAAGTCCTCATAAGGTGATTTTTGATATATCTGCCCCACCTTTTCAGTCCCTTTAATATGATTATAATGCTCAGTGTGCAATGCACTATAGATCGTATCCGGCTCATAGCCAACATACTCCATGATATCTATTTCTCCTGACCTCGGCCATCCTCCATAGCTATCTTCTACAGGCAACATCCATATTGCAGGCCACACGCCTCTCCCATAAGGCAGCTTGGCTTTGACCTCTACTTTACAGTATTTCCATACACCTGAAGGTTTACTTACCAATTTTGCAGATGAATAATTTTGCTCTGCATCTTGATGAGCTTCTATAGTTAGTACACCATCCTTCACTCTTGTGTGATCCAGCGAATGCGCCATATAGTATTGTAATTCATTATTGCCCCATCCACAGAGATCCGGGCAACCATCCCCTTCCACATAGGCCCATTTTTCATCATCCGGCAAGCCTTCCTGATCAAATTCATCAGACCATACCAATGTCCACTCATTTAAGTCGTCAGATTCATCAGATAGCGATTGGCAGCTCGTAAATCCAAACAACACCCATGCTACCGACCATAAAGTCAATAGCCAATTATTACTCACTAGCATTTTTACAGGTATTAATCAGCTACAAAATAAAACTCAAACCATCCTTCATTCTGAGGCGTACCACTTTGATCTACAAGTCGGGCGCGGACAACCAACTCATCCTCAGTCAATAACTCGATGTCGAGAACATTACTACTATCCCATGTACCCATGAACTGCCCGGGAGTCAATATGATTTGATCTCTACCGTCCATGCCCGTTCCCTCAGAATACTCCCATGGTCCAGGAGTAGGCTCATGAGGCACCGGCACGAATCCATCCCATGGACTGATGGACATACCGTTATTTCTATGATCAAATTCTGATCCTTCAAAAAAGAAACACCAGCGTGCATTCACTTGCTCAGGTACCAGACCATTGGCGGGAGATCTAAACCAGTCTCCTGATCCATATGTAGGACCGACAGAAATAGCCCCGGTTACTGATGAAAATCGCCAGCATTTGCCTTCAGTACCGCAATCACCTGTTAGCAAGGCTACCCCGGGGCTACACTCAATTGTCGCATCTGTCTCTATGGTGATTTCCTGAGTAGTAGACGATGTTCCACTACCACCGGATTTTGCACCAAAAAGCGTAATATTATAAGTACCAGCACTTATGTAAAAAAAAGTATCAACAGGATTGGAGGATCTAGAGGGATTAGCACCCTCTGCTACCCATAGCCTGTTGAAAAAACCTGTAGAAATATCTTGTGCAATGATTCTATTAGGATTATCAGGATCAACGGATAATGACATTTCTGGTGCTTCTGGCAATGGCCCAATGTCTATATCATCCATCCTCTCCGGCTCACATGCTAGAAATAAGACTGAAATGACTAAACCTATTATGATTCGATTCATGATTGTTAATTTAATTGATTAATAACCGGGGTTCTGTCTAAGCACTCCATTTGATAATTGTATTTGAGTCAAAGGAATGGGGAATATATTGTGTACACCTTCCTGATAACCCAAAGGACCTAAGACATCTTGAGCTCTCCCTGTTCTTACTAAATCGAAGAAACGATGCCCCTCAAGACCCAGCTCAATCCTCCGCTCTCTATAAATGGCCTCTAATAACTCCGGACCTGAAGAAATAATTGGAGACAGGCTTACCCTTGCCCTCACTTGATTTAATGAACCTTGAGCTGCCGATATATTGCCGGTGTGATAGGCGGCTTCAGCATGCATCAAAAGCAAATCGGAATACCTTATAACTCTATCGTTAGAACCACCATTTGGCGCAGGATCACCGAATGGTGCTTCTTCGCTCAAATTATTAAAGTATTTTTTTGGATAATAGTCATGGGGGAATCCACCTGTTGCTTCTTTGGTGAATATGCCTCTATCTCCCATTGGTTCACCCTCTCTAAATACAGTAGAACTCAATCTTGGATCTTCAAACCCTTCTTTAAAAAATTCATCGATAAGATCCTGAGTCGGTATATTAAACCCAAAACCACCAAATTGCCCTCTAGCACGTTGAAAAACATTTGTAAATGTTCCCTCATTTGCATTATTGCGGCCCCAGTTACCTCCTGAAGCATTCATATACTGTATTTCAAATATAGACTCTGCATTATTTTCACCCTCTTGAGTAAAAATTGAAGCATAATCAGGTACCAACATATACTCACCGGAATTGATGACTTCCGCAGCCGTCTGTTCAGCTTCACTGAATTTATTTTGAAACAAATAAGCTTTTGCCAGCAGAGCTTGCGCTGCGCCTTTAGTAATACGCCCCAACTCTGAAAGTGGATATTCACTCTTCAGCGGCAATACCTCTATTGCCTGGATGAGATCCCGTTCAATAAATGCCCAGGTCTCTTCAGGTTCAGCCTGTGGCTGATTGAATTCTGATGGTGCCAATACTTTATCCACAATAGGCACATTACCAAACACAGTGACTTGTAAAAAATGAAACCATGCTCTGATGAATCTAGCCTCCCCGAGAATTCTACTTCTCAATATAGGATCCATATCAATATCAGGTACCTTTTCTAATACTACATTAGCCCTGTATATGCCGTCATAATTTGCAGCCCATTCTGACTCTAAGAGATCACTATTGGTTCGCCCCTGAAAGGTCTCTAATAATAGCAAATCAAAAACATCATTGTCACCAGAGCCACCTTTATTGGCATCGTCAGAGACAATATCCCCCCAAAACCACCTAAAGTGCCCCGCTGGCGACAGTTCAAATTGCAGTGCGGCATATGCGGCATTAACTGCAGCAATAGCATCCCCCTCTGTTTGATAAAAATTTTCCTCCGTAACACCAACTAGTGGTTGACGGTCAAGAAAATCTTTGGAGCATGCAAAGAATAAAATCAAAAACACATATATACTATATCTATATTTCATAATTCCATAGATTTAAAAATCAACATTTATACCACCAAGAAAAACTCTGGCCACAGGATAAAAACCTCTATCAATACCCATTTCTAGAGTAGACCCCACTTGACCAATCTCAGGATCTAGACCTGAATATCTGGTAAGTGTCAATAAGTTTTGGCCTGACACGTAAATTCTGCAATTACCTAAACCCATCCGACTTGCTACATTCTTTGGAAGTGAATAACCAATTTGTAGATTTCTAAGTCTTATGAAAGACCCATCTTCTATAAATCTGTCTGAAACTCTTGCATTTTGATTCAAGTCAAATAAGCTAGCCAGTGGTTCAGTGTTAGATGTACCTTCTCCTGTCCATCTGTTCAGTGCCGTCACCGGTCTATTGACATAATTAAAGTCATACCTCACAAAGGCATTGTAAATATCATTACCATAAGTACCTTGCCAAAACATCTGTAAATCAAAGTTCTTATATCTCACTTCGGTATTAAAACCAAATATGACACTAGGTATAGGAGATCCAATAAAGGTTTGGTCTAATTCATCTATGACACCATCGCCATTGAGATCGAGAAATCTTATGTCTCCAGGTCTTGTGTTTTCTCCCTGAAAGGCATGAGCATTAATCTCAGCCTGATTTTGAAATATACCGTCAGTGACAAAACCAAAAAATGACCCAATTGGGCGACCCACTTCTGTTCTGGTTACAAAGGCATTAGCACTCTGCACTCTACCATCCTGAACAGGCAATCCTCCTTCACCCAGACTAGTAACTTCATTACTGATGAAACTAACATTACCTCCTATGCTGAATTTTACCGGATTCTCATAATTGCGATAGCTAGCCGAGAACTCCCATCCTTTGTTTGATACATTAGCTACATTTTGTACCGGGGGAAGCGTACCTGCTGTCAACAATACCGGTATGGCATATAACATATCAGATGTATTCTTAATGAAGTAGTCAGCAGTCACACTTACTTTCCCATTCATAAATTCAAGATCCACACCTATATCCGTCTGGGTAATGGTCTCCCAACGCAAATCAGGATTTGCTGACCTCAAAGCGACGCTACCATTTGTAATGGTGTTATCAGGTCCAAAAACATAATTTTGTCCCGGTAAAACCACAGTAGAAAAACTGTAATTTCCGATTCTATCATTACCGTTTTGACCCCAACTAGCTCTTAGTTTCAAAAAGCTAACTGTATTAGTGTTCCAGAAATATTCTTCTGAGACGATCCAACCTCCTGAGAAAGACGGGAAGTAACCATACCTGTTATTTGCTCCAAATCTAGAGCTTCCATCCATACGCAAAGTAGCCGTCGCCAAATACTTACCATCCAGGTCATAGTTGACCCTGCCAAATACAGAATATAAGGCAAACTCTTCCGCTCCACTAAAGGCCGTTTGTGACTCAAGAGGATCGATTGTATTACTTATAAATGCGTCATCCGGGTTATTGGAAGGCAGGTTGGTATTCGCTCCGCCTGAAAACTCTGCTCTATTATACAAAGCTGTAGTTCCCAAAGTAAAAATGGTATTATGCCTTTCATTAAAAGTTTTTTGATAAGTAGCAACATTCTCCCATTGCCAGTTTTTCCAGGTGTTATTATTCAATACAACTGAGTTTACCAAGTTCTTCTCACCTACAGGTGCGTCGCTGATAATAGGGTCTACACTGAGATCGTATAATGGGAAAAATATATTTCTATTAGCAAAAGTATAGTCAATACTGAAGGTACTCCGTATACTCAAGCCGTCTATAGGTCTCAACTCTGCGAAGATTGATCCAACAATCCTATCGGATCGCCATTGATCATGAGTCTGCTCAATTTGATTTAATGGATTTACAATGTCCGTATCTGAATAATTGGAATAGGCAAATGTGCCATCCGGTTTTCGTACAGGTGTGACAGGGTCCATATTGATCGCTCTGACAACCGGAGATGTGAATTCATTATTCTCCGGTAAAAACCTTCTGTTTAGGTTGGTATAGCTGAGCGCATTACCAACAGTTAACCATGATTTTACCTTGTTAGTAGTATTTAGCCTTGCCGTAATCCTTTGAAAACCTGCCTTTGGACCTCCTACTATTCCATCTTGTGAAAAGTAGTTTCCTGAAAATGCATATGTTGACTTTTCGTTACCACCTTGCATGCTTACTTGATGACTCTGCATACCCGCAGGCTGAAAGAGCTCACCAAGCCAGTCTGTTCCCTGACCCAAAGCATCGGGATTTGAAAACTCAGGGAGTGGTACCCTCCCTGAGTTGATATGAGCTTCATTTGATAGAATAGCATACTCTCTGGCGCTCAACATATTCAATGATCTGTAAGCATTCTGCACGCCATAAAATGAATGTACATTAACGGTGCCTTCTCGGCCTTCTACTCCAGAAAAGGTAGTAATCAATACCACGCCATTAGCACCTCTCGCTCCGTATATAGCAGCAGAGGCAGCATCCTTAAGGATATTAATGGATTCAATATCGTTGGGATTCAAAAAGTCTATGTTTTCCACCGGTATCCCGTCCACAACATATAATGGATCACTGCTGTTAATCGAGCCAAATCCTCTAATCCTTACCATCAGTGGACTTCCGGGAGAACCTGAATTCTGAGTTACCAATACTCCGGCTGCTCTTCCCTGCAAGGCTTCCTCCGCTCTTAGTATAGGCATAGACTGAATCTCATCACTACCTATAGTTGAAACTGCTCCGCTAATTTTACTTCTTCGCTGACTTCCATAACCCAATACTACAACTTCATCAAGCATGGAAGCAGAGGGTTCTAGAACTATAGTAAATTCTCGACGTGATTCAACAGGCAGTTCTTGAGCGGCTAAACCCAAATAAGAAAAAACCAATATAGATGTATCAGATGGCACCTCCAACTCGAACATGCCAAGCACATCCGTGACCGTCCCAAGACTGGAGTTTTTTACAGTAACTGAAGCACCAATGACAGGCTGCAAATCCTCACTGCCTACTATACTTCCACTGACCTTAATCTGTGCCTCTGCACTGTAAACCATTAATAACAACAGAAAAACCAGCCCTTTACAGCTAAAATTCTTTACATTCATTTCTATGTTTTTGCAGGCTTATAATTATTGTTTGATAAACTTCAGGGTTCTACTACCTGCGCTTGTATTCAGCCTCATCAAGTATAAGCCACTTACGAATCCAGATATGTCAAATGATGTGATGGACTCAAATTCAGGCATTATTCTATTAGATACAAGTTGGCCTTGTATGTTGTAAATGTTAATCTGCAATTCACCGTCATACAGACTACCCCTTTGCAACATAACCTTACTGTCTGCAATAGTGGGCATCAAAACAAAGTCTTCTAGTAGATATTCAGTAACTGATGTAGGTGTACACTCAACATTATCGACACAAAGCCCAAAACAGGTATTGATGACAATATCTGACATTACAGGCTCTAATAATCGATCGTTGAAATTATTGGGATTAGCACAATCCTGACCACTAATATCTTCTTTGCAGCTGTAATCAGGACAATTGCCATTGGTAAAAGTATAAAAGCTCGTGAAGCCTACTCCTCTGGTAAATGATATAGAATAAACACCATCTCCATTATCATCAATCAATCTAAATCTACCACCAGGAGGATCAAAGGCCTGCCCACCGGCAATATACACACCTCCTTCATCTCCTTCCAATTCTCCTAGTCCAAGGTTAAAGGTAATCTGCACAGCATTCCCACATGTGTAGCAACTGTTAAAACAAACTGGCTCTAACTCTGCATTTCCGGAAACAACAATTCTACGATTTACAAACTCCCCATCATTGATGACGACAACACACTCATCCAATGGTGACATGGACTCTGTAATATCATCACCGATCATATATAAGTATTCATATATCCCATTATCTAACATCACATCAACTTGATATACTCCATTACCCACTTCATTCATTGGTGTATCTTGAGACCAATTATTAAATGAGCCAATAAGGTAAACCGGGCTTGAAATGTCGCCTTGTTCACTTAGATCAACCTGAAATGTAACATTAGCAACCGAAGTCTGACCTGAAACAACCAACATATCATCTAAAAAGTAATTGGTATCCTCATCTCCACCTGCTGTTCCAAAATCGAAGAAGATGACAATGCGCTCATAGACATGGCCTAACGCAGAAGTAAATGGCGCTTCTATAGAGGCCTCTGAGAAATTATAACAAATTTCGACCCATTCGCCACCAACAGGAATGTCCTGAGTAATTATCCAGTCATCGCCTGTATCAGATTGCTCGAGCTTGATAGCTAGATTACCGGGCTGTGGAGACCATACCTTGACACACAACTCTCCACCCTGAGATGCATCTACTGGTGTCTGTGGATTGGGATTTGAAAAAGCACCTGCCCATACTTCAGATCCTGCAGGCTTTACATAAGAAAGCACATTATCGCTGGTATTAATACCTGATGGATCAGGGTTAGCTATTACCTCGGTTGTTGTCCCGTCTAAGGTACTTCCAAAATACTGAAAGTCAGTAGACGTCTCATCGGTTTCAAAATCAAGTACAACTGTCGAGGTTAACTCGATAGGATGCGTCTCAAAATCGTCTAAATAAAGAACTAAATCTTCGTCTCCTCCGGCTTCTCCAAAATAAGCAAAGACAACCATTCTAGTGTAGACCTGGCCTACGGCTGATACAAACGGTGCCTCAATAGATATATCTGAAGCTTCAAAACACAACTCAACCCAAGATTCACTTTCGCTTGTTTCTGCTGATGTAATCCAATCAGCACCACCGGTCAGGGAATTTTCTAGTTTAATGGTTACATTTCCTGGTCTAGGCAGCCATGCTTTGACACATAATTTACTATTAGCCGAAAAGTCGACATTTACAGAAGGGTCAGGATTAGAAAATGCACCTGCCCATGTCTGAGCACCTGCCGGCTTGATGAATTCTAATACTGTTGAACTTTCATTAATACCCGATGGATCTGGGTTGTCAATAGTCTCGCTGAATGTACCATCTAAAGTACTGCCAAAATATTGAAAAGTGGTGGAGGTTTCCTCAGACTCGAAGTCTAAAATAGTCGTTTGACTCGCGGCTAAATTGTACAACAGCAGTGCACCAAATATACACAAGACTTGTAAAGTTAATTTCATTGGTTCGTAATTTAATTAGTTTATAAATACATAAGAGATTACCCAATAGCACTTAAATAGCATACAAAATTTTACACACTAAGTAATCCACAGACAAATCTAAGCCTACAGCCATAAAATAGCATAATAAATTAATACTACATAACTACGACATATGATAAGAAACTGTTAATTTTACCCCCACATTATGCACATGATACTACAACAATACTACAACAGGTATCTAAAAACACCTACGATATACTACAAACCCACGCAACAGGGTCTGATCATTCTATTTATATTCATACATGGTATTATTTTAGGTCAGATCGTACCTTCAGGCGTACCGCCCATTAAAAACTTTCCTAAAAATACTTATAATGCCGCCCCTCAAAATTGGAACATTGATCAATTGCCCAATCAGACCATGCTATTTGCAAACAACATGGGTCTTCTGCTGTACAATGGCAATTACTGGTCAAGGCACGAAATAGGCAACCGTACCATCGTAAGATCTGTCAAATACCTAGATGATGGTAAGATTGTTGTCGGTGGACAAGGGGATATAGGTTATTTTACATTTGACCAGAATGGAGGAGCAAGCTACCACACCATTACTGATTTAATACCCGAGCGCCATAAACTTTTTGAAGACATTTGGCATATCGTTGCCGTCAGTGATACCATATGCTTTAATTCAAGCAGAAGGGCTTTTATCTGGATAAATGACACCGTAAAGGTCTACGAATTTGATCAAAAGATTGAGCACATCACAAATGTAGACCAAGCAATATTAATCTATGTCGATAAGGAAGGGCTCTACAAAGTGCATAAAAGTCAGGTGGTAAAAATAGCAGAGGCCTTAAATATCCAAAGTCCTGTTTCAGGCTTAATAGCTACATCTGACAGTTCTTACTTAGTTTCGACAGAGCGAGATGGTATATTTATACTGAAAAATGGTAGATACAGCTCCTATAACTCTTTAAAACTTAGATCAGTATCACAAAATTGGATCAATAAAATGATCAAACTTCACAATGAAAAAATCGTACTCGGTACAGCTCAAAATGGCATATATATTCTGGATACTGAAACAGACCATGCCATAAATATAAATACTACCCATGGTCTTCAAAACAATAATATAATTGCATTGCACCAGGATAAGGAAGGCAACCTCTGGGTATCGACAGAGAATGGTCTGGATTTAATACAATACCATTCACCCTACAGGCTCATATACCCTGATGGCACCTTGAGAGGTGCAGGCTATACTGCTGCTAAACATAAAAATGAACTTTACTTCGGTACAACTAACGGGCTTTACAGGTACGAAAGGTCGAGTCTTATTGATGAATTCTCCTATGTGTCCAATACGAAAGGTCAGGTATGGAACCTGGACACCTTAGATGACAAGTTATTTATGGGACATCATTCTGGTGGATATATCATAGATGGACTAAACTCCTATTCTATTTTTGAAGAGTCCGGGGTTTGGACTTTTTTTTCTTATCAGCAAGAGAGCTATCTATTGGGGAGCTACGATGGTATAGGGTACTACAACCAACACTCAGGCAGCAGTCAACTCCTTAGAGGTTTTGCAGAGTCATCGAGGATTATCATTAAAGATAGCTTGCAGCAAATATGGCTATCACATCCCTATAGAGGAATATTTAAAATAGAAATTGATATTGACGCCAATACTAGCAAAGCGCTAAAGGTAGATGAAGACTTAGGTTACAATGAATCCTTCAATGCTTATATCTACCTAATCAACAATACACCTTATATTAGCGACGAGTCAGGTATATACAAGTATGACTATGAGAGCGATAGCTTTAGCTCTGACACATTGCTGCAAAGTACAATTGGGGCGAACACCAGAGTGAAACACTTATACCAGGACAACCAGGATAACATATGGTACCACGTAGGAGATGACATTGGTGTATTAATGGTTAGAGATTTGGGCTTAAAAAAAGACATTAGCAAGAAAATCCTCCCTCAACCTCCAGAAAAGCTGATTGGCGGATTCCCATTCATCATGCACCTGGAAGGAGATCAATTTCTATTCGGTTGTGAACAAGGTTTTGTAACAATTGATATGACTCAAGGTAATGAACCATTTGACTATTTAACACTCATTAATGCTGTCATTATACCCGGTGACAAAGATAGCATTGTCTACAAAGGTCACTATACTCTGCATAACGCCGAAGCTTCTCCACTACATTTTTCTACAATTCATAAGTCTTTGAGGTTTAGTTTCAGTAGTACTTCATTTGGAGATGCATTAAAAGAATATCGTTACAGAATCATCGGCCTTAGCGATCAATACTCTGACTGGTCCACTAATTCAGAAGTACAAATAAGTAACCTCAATCACGGCAGCTATAAACTAGAAGTAGAATCAAGAATTGCCGGTATCATTCAGGAGGATAAAGCCATACTGTCATTTATCATGCCAACACCCTGGTACCGAACATCCCATATGCGTGCTTTTATCATAGCCATATTGGCACTTTTGGTATTTTTGTTCTTCCTCTACCAGAAAAAGAAATTTGAGTCAGAAAAAAAAGCTCTACATGTCATTCACCAAAAGAAGGTAGAAGAGAAAAACCTACAAGTCGAAAAAACAGAAGAAGAACTTACGAGGCTCAAAAATGAAAAATTAAAGGCTGAGATCGACCACAAAAATAAAGAGTTGGCATCAAGCACTATGCACTTAGTGCAGAAACAAGAATTATTATCAGGAGTGCAACATTCCCTAGAAAAGGTCATACAGAACAATCAATTCTCCGATATACAACAAAAAGATTTGAATAACATCATACAGATGTTAAAGCAAGACGCTATAATAGACAATGACTGGGATAGGTTTTCACAATACTTTGATGAGGTTCATGGTAATTTTACTCAAAAGTTGAGAGATCAATACCCTAAACTTACAAATTATGATATCAAACTGAGTGCTTATTTAAGAATGAACCTTACCACAAAGGAAATCGCCTCACTCATGAACGTCTCTGCAAGAGCCATAGAAGGCAGTCGATACAGGCTGAGAAAAAAACTAGACTTAAGCTCTGGGGTTAACCTGGTGGAGTTTATGCAAAGTTTTTAACCCTATATTCTGCCGTAAAAGGGCAAAGTCCACCTTGTCGCACTGGACATCACCAGAATAAAAGACAAAGTAAAATGCACCCTCTTAGAAATAAAATTTCTACTTCAAAAATCAATATTAAGCCAGCTGACAGCTGATAAAATAATCTTTGCGTGATGGATTAGAACCCATTTTATGCATGGAAAATCCACTACGAATTTCCAATACATAAACAGGGATAGCGATATGAGCAGGTATGGCATAGGCAGTGAAGTGCTGGAGGGAGGGACTTGACTGAATGGTACATGACCGAATGATGCATGACTGAACGGTGCATGACTGAGTGGTGCGTAGCAATCAGATTGACTAAATGTCAATCTGATAACGAAGGAACTGAGCCGTCTCTGGCTAAGCGTCGACCTAATCATCATCAAAAACGTCAATCCAATAACGAGAGAACTGAGCCGCCCTCGGCTCAGCTTCTTCAATTCTTGATCAAAATCGCAATCCTACACGAAGGAACCGAGCCACCTCTGGCTCGGCGACGACTAAACTTCATTGGCACTACTTTACTTTGTGTTCAATCATAATAATCAAACTTGACTGCGTGAGGGATAGAAGCGATATGAACTATATATCTATGGTTAGTGGAGCACAGATGTGTCGGCGACTGGAAGAAGCCGAACATCATCTGTAGCGACACTCCATAGATATGTAGTGAATACAAGCGGATAGCCCGACCTCACCATCCAGCCTTAGCTGGGTGGTGAGGTCACGCCCAGAAACTCCAATAACAATATGCACAATATAAAAGTCAAGTTAAGATATGAGATAAAACCATTTCAATTGTTATTTTTGGGGCAGATCGTCAAGATGACGGTAGCAAACCCAATAATCTTAATAAACTATGAGAAAATTATTCCCTTTAGTCGGCCTTTTAGCATTAATGCTGAGTATAACCATGTGTGCACCAGCGCCATATGTCCGGATCATTGAAACAAAACATAAGTTTACAGACTTCCCGATGGTACCACATACCGGAAGTATAGATGTGTACCTACATGATGAACCGTGGCCGGATCGACCTTATAAAAAGGTAAAACTGTACCAATTTGTCATCGAGCCGAATACGGATCTGAGCGAAGTGATAGATGATCTAAAAAAACAAGCTGCTGAAGATGGGCTGGACGCCATATCTCTGCATGGCAACATAACTAACCCTCATTCAAGATCAAATACCCTAATGAGGGTAACAGGTCTTTTATATCTGGATGATTTAGAAAGGTATTATGATGCATTATTCAGATATGAAGTATATAAAAGCGACAATCGCAACGAGATAATCTGCTTCAAAAGTCTCTTTGATCTAGATGATATGGCACCATTGAATTGCAATCGCATATTCACTGTGAATAAGTCTCTAGGCCTTGATCACAAAGAACTAAGCGAAAAAACAGAAGGATGGAAAGTCGAAACACTTACCGATAATAGACTAAAAAGATCAAACAAGATAAATAGAAACCAAAAAAGGCAGGTAATTCTACAAATGGACAATGACGGCGTGATCAAACAATATGATGTAAAAGACAAAATAATGGGCAGGGTCTTCAGACACGAAATCATCGTGGAATATGATGACATGCAACGATTAAGCAGTAGAAAGATAAAAGCATTACCGGATAATATAACTATTCATGAAACCTACATCTATAGTAATGGAGCTCTAGATCATATCTCTATAGAAAGTGATAGAGACCAAGTCGATTACATAGTCAAGCCGAGATATTTTGATCAGGAGCTGATACAACGTCTGTTGCAGAGATAATGCTCGTATCTATTGGCACTTAGACATCATATCAATTGGTAAATGTAAAAGTTTTCGTTTTTGAGACTGAATGAATCGAATGCTTTCACAAGCCGAAGTGACGGATACCTATCTGGACTAATGGGCTCATGGGTGATGACATATAATACAGAAGCCTTCTTGTAAGCAGCAAACAACCTAAGTTCTTCTTCGGGGGGATAATAAACCTTTTCTAACCATCTGAAGTAGGTAAATGGAACGCCTTCAGGCAATTCGTAAAACATGCGATCTGCGTAACCGGAAGCAGCAGCTGTATTAAATGGGCTAATCCCTACAATAGGCGCTGAAGGTGGCAATTTACTTTGAATGTAAAGACCAGTCAGCCTGGCATTAGTGAATGGGAATCTGATGGAGTCTCTTACCGCTATCACATTGTAAATACTATGGCTAATGAGAATCAACAAAAGTGCCAGCAATACACTTTGATTCTTTTTTATAAGTGAAAAGTCCATCATAAACACGCAAACCATGAAAAACACGTAAGCCATCCCCCACTGTCTCAATCCACCTGAGTAAGTAGTGGAAGCAAAGAACAGCACCAAAGATGCATAGATAGTAAAAAGTATGAGCAACCGCTTAAAAGGCCATAAGACTATACCTGCAGATATCAATGCCAAGCTACTCCAGACAGAAATGGGCAAGATGTTATTAACACTTGAGATGCCGCTAAACGGAAAAAATGTACGCCCAAATATACCGTGAAAAGCCTGTGCAAATCCAGTCTTACCATCATAGGCTGACATGATGTTTACCAATCGCCCTCTCACCTCATCAGCATCTGGCGCCCAATTGACTGTGATGTAAAATACCAGAACACCCAAACACAAGGCTAAGAAAGGTGTAAAGACCTCTTGGTCGGACAACTTCTTGATCACAACCTTCACACTGGGCCCTGTGGGCATAATGTAATAATAGAAATAAAGCAGACCGGCGCCAATCAGACCATACACTTCTGTCTGGCAAGCTAAGAAATACAAACTTGCTAACCACCAGTGACGATACTTGAAAGATGTATCGTGCAGCCTCACAATACCAAATAAAGTCAGGCAAACAAAAATGTACCCTCTACTAATGAGCCCATACTCATAAAACGGGAAGTACCCCAATAGGAATAAAGCTAGAAGCCAGGTAGGAACTTTGCGAAATGAAGACATTAAAAACACAAAGCCGATGAATGGCAAAGCATGAGCTACCTTGATCAAAATATCGTCTCTGATCCACTCAGAAAGCAATGTGAAAGGCTTGAGGTAAAGGTACCACAAGGAAGGATGCCCTTCATAATATAAAAATTTTAGCATATCTATGGTGGACATATCTCGTACTACAAACCATGACTGCCATTCATCCTTCCATAGATCGTGAAAGTAGAAGCGCAAAACTAAATGGCTTACTAGATAAAACAGTGCACTCACTAGCCAGAATGCAGCATTCACTCGAAATAAAGGGCGTTTCATACTTTTTGATTAAAAATAATTACCAACCTATTATGTTGTATTTAAATGCTTTATACATAATTATAAAAATTATGTACAATATAATTTGTCCATGCAAGATAAAAGAAATATTTTTACTGTAGGATTTTCGGAAAAACAATCAGTATTTTCAAAGGCTGCATGTGTCTAATCAAGGCAGCATCTTAAAATTTATGAAGAAGTAAGGTTATATTAATCTTACTTCTTTGTAGTTTTACGTCGTAAGGAGAATCATACATTGGTGAAACAGCTCCTTTCTACCTGTCACCCGGTCTAACAATCCAACCTTCCATGTATCATAATTGCTATGTCAGTATTCGATAAAACAAGAGCGATGCTGCATTTTGCAACCTTTACACCCAAATTATGCATTGGCGAGCTCTCTAATGGACTCGACCAGACTTTTGTTACTGAAAGACCGGAATTATCTTGACGTATTGTCTGAAGCCATGTTGCGGACAATATTATACTTCACGAGCCATGACTGCAAAACCCAAAAAACTTTAATAGCCATTTGGTGTCATTCGCTCAATATAATAGCATATTCACTCAGAAAATAGGGCATTTCGCACAATCAAACAAAAAAATATTTTTACATGGACAATGCTGGTGTTCTGTATATTAGACATAACAATAATAAATATGTATAAAAACACTTGTTTTTTCTATAGTATGCTTCTACATTTATACCGGATTTACTCGGAAAAACAATTTATTATTATGCATTACACTAACCTTAAAGTGCTAGTGGTAACAGTGTTGTCTTTATGGATATATGCGCCGTTATCCTGGTCACAGCAACAAGAATCGTCAGAGTTTCCTGACGTTCCACCTGATCGAAAGCTTACAGAACTAATAGAGAGTCGTAAGCAAAGTGGATTTTCTGGCACTGAGTTTAAGCCCTTCAGTGTTTCAACCTCAAAATCCCGAAATAATCACAAGAATGTATTGACTGATGCTACTTATCTTGACTTAAATAAGTCAGCATTAAAAACGATTTTGAAAACACCTGAAGAGGGTATTATCAACCTATCCCTACCTTTCAAAGATGGAGGAGAGGTAGAGTTTGAATTGGTAGAATGCCAAAACTTTTCAGACGACTTTCTGGTGAGCACGACAGCAGGACAAGAAAAGATAAAAATCGAAGAATTAGGGAAGTTTTACAGGGGTATATGTAAATATAAGCCGGGGACAATTGCGGCTTTTTCGGTGTTTGAAGATCATATTATTGGTATGTACTCTGATGAGACCGGCAATCACATTCTAGCACCTGTAGAAGGAGAGGATATTCATATTTTTTATGCTTCAGAAGATTTGTTATTAACCCGTTCCGACCAATGCAGTACAGACCTTATCGAACAGACACATCTTTTGAAAAATGCGGATGATGATGGACTTGATAAGGGGAATGGTGGCACAACCAGTAAATGTATCGATGTTTATATGGAAGTTGACCATGCCCTTTATCGAGCCAAAGGAACTGTCGTCAAATCCGTTCAGTATATTGCATCTATATTTAATAATGTAGCAGCTTTATATCACAATGAATCTATAAACATTTTTCTTTCTGAAGTGCATGTATGGACATCCAGAGACCCGTATAGCAGCTCAAGTGCTGTGATAGCTCTGAATCAGTTTAGAAACCTCAGAAATACATATAATGGAACCATCGCACACCTTGCAGCACTTGGTGGTAAAAATCTGGGAGGCGTAGCCTGGCTTGATGTACTTTGCCACAAAAGCTTCAGGTATGCTTATAGCAATATTCATGCAGACTTTGACAACATACCAATATATTCGTGGTCTGTTGAAGTCATTGCGCACGAGATAGGGCACAATTTAGGTTCAAGACATACACATTGGTGTGGTTGGCCCGGCGGACCGATAGACGATTGCTTTAGACCAGAAGGCGCCTGCAATAGAGGACAAGCGCCTGACAATGGTGGTACTGTCATGTCCTATTGCCATTTAACATCACACGGCATCAATTTTGCAAACGGTTTTGGTCCTTTACCCGGTGATAGAATCAGACATCGCGTTTTTAATGCGCCTTGCTTATCATCCTGTATTGTCGATGATGATCAAGTATGCCAAAGACCGGGAGGTCTAAAAATTGATGACTTAACTACAGAGTATGTCAAAATATCATGGATTCCATTTCAAGCCGTCCAGGAGTACGAGATCAAATATAAAGACATCAAGGATACAACTGACAAGTGGACTTCTGTAAAAGTTGATACAACTGCTATCGAGCTAGAATATCTGGATTTATCTACTGATTATGCAGTAGAGGTCGTGGCATGGTGCGACTCTACTGATCACAGCCAGCCTTCAGCAAGATTAAACTTCACTACACCGGGTCATGATGATTACTGTGACGCTAGAGGGCTCAATTCAGCGCTACAATGGATATCGCTATTTGAGCTAGGCGACATCAATCGTATTTCAGGCTCTGATGGCGGATATTTTGATGCAACACATATGTCAACAGAAATCGAACCTGGCAAATCTTATGTAATCAAGTTTCAATCGGATGTCGTAGTAGGACCTGTAGCACTATTTTGGCGCATGTGGATAGACTATGATGGTAATGGTAGTTTCAATGATGAAGGTGAGCTAGTGTTTGGAAGAATATCTAACTCCAGCAATCCGATGGCAAGAGTCATCCATATTCCAGAAGATGTTTCAATTGGTCAAACAAGGCTCCGTATAGCTTTGAAGTATGGAGGCCATGCTACAGCATGCGAGACATTTAATGAAGGTGAGGTCGAGGACTACACTATCAATATAGTGCCTAGAGGCAGCGCCATGTATGATCATAGTGTGGACCCAGACCATGTCATAGAGGAGGTAAATTTGACAAAAGCTTACCCAAATCCTGTAGATAGAGATTTAATTTATACTGTGCAAAGTAATCATGAAGGTTCTGGTACAGTTAGTGTTTTGAATATTTTAGGTGAATCATTGCTTTTTGATGACGTTCATTTTAAAAAAGGTGAAACAACACAAGCCTTGGACTTAAATCAATTAATCCCGGGAACATATGTCCTGGTACTCACACACAAAAACCGTGTAATGCAGCACAAATTTGTGAAGCAATGAGTTTGTGCAGGGCCGGCCAACGGGTCGGCCTTTCACTTTTACCTCAAATCTCAAATAGCCTCCTTTTGAAAATCAACAAACTGAATACCTTTATTATAGCTGGATAGCAACATACTGCTCAATCTCTCAAGACTCTTCTGGTCTTCTAGAAAATTAATGCCCCCCGCATTTATCCATATTACTGATTGCTCTTGCAATGTTTTAAATGTAGACAAATATGATTGCTGCACTTTAGACAGATAGGCATCATCCATGTCCATTTCATATGAGCGGCCTCTAGACTGAATACTTTGTCGCAGCCATTCTCTGTCACGATTGATAAAGAAAATAGTGTCAGGCTTAGGAATGTATTGCAACAACTCAGAAAACAACCCTTTAAACAGTCTAAATTCTCGCTCTTCTAACGTCTCTCTGGCAAAAATTATTGACTTCTGAGGGCAGTAATCTGCCAGAATCACTGAGCTGAATAAATCAGAATCGATCAAATACCTCTTAAGTTGTCGATGCCTCTCCATTAGAAAATGCAACTCGACCGGAAAAGCATACCTTGCCGGATCCTTATAAAAAATAGGAAGAAAAGGATTGTCCTCAAACTTTTCAAATAGAGAGGTGGCATGAAGTCTTTGGGCCAGTAGTTTCACTAAGGTCGTTTTGCCAGCTCCAATATTTCCTTCGATACAGATGTACTTCATGATGGTGTATCCAAATGTGTAAGGATATTTTTTAATTAAAATCAAGTTGTCCTCTTACCTCTTCCGCATTATTATAGTCAACTAATAACTGTCCTACAGACTTCCTCTTCAAAGGGTCTATCCAATAAGGGATAATTTCCTGCATGGGCTGCAGAACAAACAGTCTTTCATATAGAAAAGGATGAGGCACTTTTAAATCCTTTTGATCTATTATTTGATCGCCAAAGTAAATGATGTCTATATCAATCTCTCTCGGTCCCCATTTATACCTTTTTTGCCTGCCCAATTCTGCTTCAACCTTTTGACACTGTATTAATAATCGGTCAGCCAACAAGCTTGTCTTGAATAAGCCTACAGAGTTTATAAAGTCATGCTGATCGGTAACACCCCACGGCTTGGTTTTATAAAAAGACGAAAACGACAATAATTGACAACTTTGATCGCACAACCTATCATATGCAGCAGATATGATAGCTTTACCATCTCCAATATTACTGCCAAAAGCCAGGACAGCAAATGTATCCATAATTGATATTTAAGGCTTGTCTATTTCTCCATTATCTTCCGCAGTCTTGAGCCGCTTGATTGCCTTGAGATAAAGCTTGATCTCCCCTCTTACCACTGGCGTAAGCAATAGCAGTCCTATAATATTAGGGAATACCATGGCAAAAATCATAGCATCAGAAAAGTCAATAACCGCACCTAGACTAGAACTGGCGCCAATAACAATGAAGATCAAGAACATGACCTTAAAGCTAATGTCTGATGCCTTACTTTTCCCAAACAAAAACTTCCATGATTGAAGGCCATAGTACGACCATGACAACATAGTAGAGAAAGCAAAAAGCACTACCGCTATGGTC
Source organism: Saprospiraceae bacterium (assembly GCA_007125435.1). Taxonomy (GTDB): domain Bacteria; phylum Bacteroidota; class Bacteroidia; order Chitinophagales; family Saprospiraceae; genus SLDF01. Next base: position 8,314 of record SLDF01000131.1, on the reverse strand, counting down.
AATACATAAGGAAACCAGGGTATGACTGCCGAGAAAGATGCCGATGTCAGTGTCACTCCTCCTAGCCTCTCTCCTGTAGCTGTAATCATCACTTCATTATTAATAACATCTCCATACTCGAACACCCCACCCATATTGTAAACAATGATTACCAATGCTGTGATGGTGCAAATAAATACCGTATCAATAAAAGGTTCTAGTAATGCCACTAACCCTTCACTGGCCGCAAATGAGGTCTTCACTGCCGAATGCGCAATTGCTGAAGACCCCACTCCTGCCTCATTCGAAAAAGCAGCTCTTTGAAATCCGGTTATCAATACGCCAATAAATCCACCAAAAGCAGCCTGTGGAGAGAATGCACCGGAAAATATCATCCCAAACGCACCGGGCACAACCTTATAGTTTGCTATCAAAATTATGATGGCTGCTCCCACATATACAACAGCCATGAAAGGTACAACTTTCTCTGCTACCGAACCAATTCTCTTGATACCACCAATGATCACAATCCCAACTAAAAACGCCATGATCAGACCAAATATAACACCGATCGAATCCCCCTCAATGTTAAACTGAGTAATAAACTGATCTGCAGCTTGATTAGCTTGAAACATATTACCACCACCCAGGGACCCTCCAACACACATGATAGCAAAAAAGATTGCCAAGGCCTTCCCTAGCCTTTTCATCCCAATTTCCCCAAGACCTTTACTCAGATAATACATAGGGCCTCCATGCACTGTGCCATCTGCATCTACTTCTCTATATCGTACACCAAGTGTACACTCTACAAACTTTGATGACATACCAAGAAGCCCGGCTATAATCATCCAAAATGTAGCTCCTGGACCGCCAACAGCTATTGCAATGGCAACACCCGCAATATTACCTAAGCCTACTGTTGCTGACAATGCCGCAGTCAAAGCCTGAAAATGACTCACCTCACCCTCTACACTTTCATCTCTTATGGTCTTGGTAATATCTCCGCCCTCTACTCTTACATTGACTTCTTTAGGGTCTGGTGTCTTGAACTCCTCAATATGAGCATATCTACCCCGAACTATATTTAGAGAAACGCCAATCCTGCGGATATTGACAAAGCGAAAGAAAAGCGTGAAGTAAAGAGCACCACCTACTAAAATAATGACCACTATTGGGAGGTATATACCAGGCTGTACCTGTATAGAATAAAATACTATGCTTGTAATCTTTTCTGAAATAGGTGTAAACCAGTCATTTATCCTTTCGTCAAGACCCTTTCCGTCACTTTGTCCATAGACAGTCACCGCAGCCATCAGACCGGCTAATACAAGAGAAATCCTTCTAAACATTTAGTAGTGATTTTATTTATATTTTTTCTTCTTTGATTTGAAGCATAAAACAAACATTTGTTTGTCAATAAACAAAATATATGGAAGAAAGAATTGGAAGCTTTTACCATTACAGTCTGTAAAAATAGTGCTTCACCGACTATATCTTACTGCTCACGTAAACAGCTCTACAGTCAAGGCAATCGATACCACTACGTGATCTGTATTGACTGACTCTGCTGTTCTATAAATGCTTTATTCGACTTGTTTTTGGATAATAATTATTAAGTCGGTTAGGAAGCGATTTGACCCAGCCCAGTCTGCAATCCTTGTACTTTACTACCGCCCAGCCCTGCTTGACAGCATTGTCATGTGGTATACTTTCTCCCCTTAGATAGGATAAAGCAGCCTCCATATCTAACTCCACGACAGGAAAATGATCATTAAACCCTACACACAAAGCTAACTCATGGTGTGGAACCTCCTGTTTACCTTTGAGATCTGCCATTCTTATGCCGGGTATAGCTCCTGCTACGACCGACCTGATGGAGACATATTCTTGCCAATAGTCAAGATTGAAGCCATACACTTTTTGACTATCTTTGTCCAATAGCCATTCTTCCGGCTTGATAGATGATTTACTCAGGATCCCATTAGTCTTGCTATATAAGCTGGGCTTCTTCTTAATCGCTGTAGACTGTTTTAGTTGCTCACCATTTTTCATTAAAACCTGAATACAAAGTCCTTCACCTTTTACCTTGTGAGGATAAGCGGCATAGACCTCTGAGAACTGACCTGACCGCTGTGTCAGCCCCCAGCCCTCCGGACAGTGCAATGCCACGGTATTGTATCCATATTCCCTGACCAGCCAATCCCCAATGAGCTCATTTTCTGCCTTATTGAATGTACATGTGGAGTACACCAGCAGCCCGCCGGCCTTGAGCATTCTATGAGCTGACGTCAAAATTTGCCGCTGTCGCATGGCACATACATTGACATTTGCAAGACTCCAGTGTTCAACAGCTTGAGGGTCTTTTCGCATCATACCTTCACCAGAACAAGGAGCATCAACCAATATCAAGTCAAATTCAATACCCGTAGAGGCTAGTTTCTCTGCAGATGTTGAAGTGCGTATCATATTACGTCTCCCCCACTTTCCAAGATTATCATCTAAAATATTGAATCTACTCCTCACCATCTCATTCAATATACACATCGATCCGCCACCGAGCACATCGAGTAAATGCGTTGACTTGCCACCAGGCGCCGCACAGAGGTCTAATGCCAACAAGTTATCCCTGCCACCTACCAATTGACGTACGACCTCGCCGACTAGCATTGAAGATGCCTCTTGTACATAGTAATGACCCCCGTGAAAATAAGGATCTCTTGTAAAAGATGGCCTGTCCAATAGATAAAATCCAAACTCTGCCCAGGGCACCGAATGCATATCATCTCCAAATCCCTGATTTGGCTTTGCTTGGTTTAGACGAACGGATACAGGAGGCTCTTCCTCTCTCATCGCGTGCAAAAATTCGTCTTGCTCTCCAGCATCTAATATGTCGCTAAGTGATGAGATGAAATCATTAGGTAGATCTCTCATGTATAATTATAATTTTTACCTTTTTTTTAAAATACAAGCCCACAATTGCATAAGTACACCGATATGGAAGTATTTCTAATAAAATTAGACGTCATTTATCTATACTATCCGCATCTATGTCATAAGATGTAGCAAAGTCCGCTTATACTTGACACAGTAATGTCTTTGCATATTGCTGTCAAAATACATTATCCTGCATTTTTTTAGTACATTATTGGACAATAATTAATATTTTCGCCTTACAAAATATTACATATGAAATTCAACTACGTTTTATCTCTCGTTGTTCTCCTTTTCGCTGGCAGTTCAGCTTCTGCTCAGGTTTGGCTTGATATCGCACCCAAAGTAGGCTATGGCCTCAGCGGATTTTACAACAATAATGTCTGGAGCGATACAGAGCACAACAATCAGTTCAACAGCGGCTATGCATATGGTGGTAAGATTGGCGTCAATATTGGTGAGTACAATGGTTTTATCATAGAGGGACTCTTGCAACATGGACGTCAAGAATTTCAACATCGTGTCGGCACGGACAGGATACCTAATCGCACAGAATGGCAGTCACTAGACTTGTCACTCATGTACAGGTTCAACTCTCAGGGCTCTTATCTGGAGATCGGTCCCCAGATGTCTTTATTGCAGTCCGTTGATCAGACATACGATGGTCTGCCACTAGAGACAAGTAATTTTTTTGGAGATAATTATTTTGGTGCTGCCGCAGGATTCGGTGGATTCATCGCCGGTAATGAATTTTTTACCCTGGTCATGGGTATCCGTATTGGATACGCATTCACAGACATGATGGGTCCTCAGGCACAAGATGCTTCTAATCCTCCCCCAGCTCCTTACATCACTTACGACAGTTACTCCTCTTCTCATCCTTTTTACGCTCAGGTGCAGATGGAGTTCAGCTTCGGCATAGGTGGTGCGGCAAGAGCAGCATGCGGCAGAAGGAATTACATGTTCGGTAGTCGTTACAGATAGATTTCAAGGACTTTGGATGATTATGGCGTGCCCCCTTACTACCGTGCGGGGTCGGGCTATCCGCTTGTATTCACAGGTCTACCATAGGGTATCGCTGCTGTTTTGAGTGGCTTCCATTCGGTCGCCCCTCCCTCCAGCGCTCCACCAACTATGCTATTCCTGTTCATATCGCTTCTATCCCTCACGCAGAATGTAGTATTTAGCTGCAAGTTTCAAGCTTCAAGCTTCAAGCTACAAGCTGATAGTTAGATGTATTATGTGTACTTCTGCGTTCGACATTATCCTCAATTCGTCTGTTTATGCAAACGATAGGCTATTGCCTCCGTTTGCTGTTTACGCTGCGTGGACTTTGTCCACTTCGCTGTTTAGGCTTAAAGGTGAATGTTTTCTTTCAAGTTTTATTGGTAGGTTCGGTCGATTAGTTTTGTCACGATTTTTGCTTTTTTCAGCACAAAAATAGCGCCAAAACATTTGGTGATAAATTTACAAACCCAGGGCTGACGCCCCGGGCTACTAATATGTCGCCTCGCTGAGGCTTGGACCCAGCTTTGATTAAGAATCAGGTCAACCAAAGCACCGCCCACCGCTATATCACCAATTGACCTTTAGACCTTCGACCTTTTATCTTTTATCTTACCCAGTTGGTTCTTATTTGACTGATACCACATCATTCCTTATAGCGCTAATTATCCATATGGTTGAGCTTACAAAGGGTGCTTCCATTTAAAAATACTTTTACTTAAGTATTAGCACCAAAGTTCCAAAAAAAAGAAGTGAGCCCAAATTTGTCATAGCTTTAAAGTTTAAAATAAAACATCAGATTCTGTGAACGTCAATCCTTATTGACAATGCAAATATGGGATGGACTTAGCACCTTAGCCGTAGAATAAACGTTTGTATTCGTTTGTCAAGGTTTTAGGGTTACAACTCAAAAAAAGAGGCTGATTAGTACCAGCCCCTCTTTTAATTCTTTAAAAGCAAGCTTCTTAGAATTTATATCCTACACCGACAAGTATCCCTCGATTGTAAATGGTAAAATCAGCATCATCAGATACATTGGCTAAACCAAGATTATATCTGACATCTATATATATATTACCGAAGCTCGCTCCTAATCCAAATCCAACACCGAAGTCCATTCTATTCAATCCATCATCGTCAAAGTCAACGTCTTCAGTTTCTGACTCACCTTCAAATTCTACTTTGTACCTTCCACTTAGTCCAAGTCCTAAATGAGGGGTTACGCTAAGATATAAACCACCGTCGTCTCCTATGTCAGTTATGGTGTACTTACCCATTACCGCAAGTTCAATATAATTTAAAGTTGTGGTGAATTCACCTGAACCAAAAATATTATCAATATCAAGTTTGGTTCCTTTTTGAATAAAGTGCAATTCAGGTTGAATGCTAAGCCTGTATGACAAAGCATGTTCATAAGTAACTCCAAGGTTTAAACCAATTATAGAAGACAAATCTGTATCATCATCATCTAAACTTTGGGTTGCAATGTTAACACCTGCTCTGACTCCAATTTGAGTGTAAGCAATGTTCGCTGAAGTAATCAGCAATGCTAACACAAGCGATAGCTTTAAAATTTTCATACTAAATTATTTTGGGTTAAAAAAATGCAGTTAATATAACCTATGTTTTCAATTGGACTTTACTACCAAGTGTTAGTGCGGAAAACAACTGACGATTCTTCATTTGCATATTTACTAACCGCGCTTGATATCAAAACTCATTTTAACTATGGCGTGGAGTAAAGTTATATATATATATTAAATATATGTAACTTTTAATTCATTTTTTATTAAAAAATTTCCATGGAGATTATTTAGTGTTTAAACCAAAGGAGAACTTTTTACCACCTATCTTATTGACCACTTTGTTTATTTACCAAATATTTTTGTTGCCGCAGCTTAATAGATATCGCAAAGACTTGCGTACTTCCTTCTTATTCTCCTTTCTTTTTCTGGCTTGCTCCAATTACCATTTTCCATTGACTTTTCGAGGATCACTTCTTTCTTCTGGGGACTAACACATAAAAATTCAAAGGTCAATAATAGGATAATCGGTTTATAGCCTTTTTTCTTGATAAGAACATGTGAGAAATACATACATGTGACTGGGTACATTTAGTTGATCTGACCTTGGTTTTTTATACAATCTATTAGCCTTTTCTTTTTTGGACAAGCAAAAAAAGTATGACAAAGAGAAGAACAGCCAAAAGTCCTAAGCAAACTCAGCTCATATAGATTTATACCATTTGTAAATCTATTTTCTAAATTGAGTAATTTTAAACCTACTCCCCAGAAATAATAAGTGCCCCCTTTTCGATAGGTATGTGGTTTAACAAGCTAAAGCCCAATTTGCTCATACAGCATATCAACAATAACTTCTGTCTTTTCTTTCTCGTGTTACTTACCAATGAAACAGATATCACTTAAAAAATACCGACAAAGAAAACCACACGAGTTTATTCTGTTAGAACACCAATAGAAATTAATAAAAATATAAGATACGAGATAGTGTGAACAAAAAAATCAAGCAGATAGCTCCAGTATTGACTCCTCCTCTTCTTCTTGATCCTCAGGATGCAAAATCTCCATGAGCGGAGCAATATATTCCAGATATTTAGGTATTTCGGACTCTGGCATAGGCTCGGTATTGGGCAGGTTTTCTCTCAAATGATCTACTTGAACACCATTTTTCCAAAACCTGAAACAAACGTGAGGTCCGGTAGCAAGGCCTGTAGAACCGACATAACCTATGACCTCACCTTGCTTGACAGCTGTACCGGCTTTGATACCACTGGCAAACTTTTGCATATGTAGGTATTGAGTCTGGTAAGTCTTATTGTGTCTTATTTTGACGTAGTTGCCATTACCCTTTGTATAGCCCACTCTTTCTACTACACCATCAGCTACACTCATAATTGGCGTACCTGTAGGTGCAGCATAATCCGTCCCAAGGTGAGCCTTTACGCGCTTAAGGACTGGATGATACCTTCTTTTGTTGTAACGAGAAGATATGCGACTAAAGGCTACCGGAGCTCTCAAAAAAGCTCTCTTAGCTGAATGTCCTTTTTCATCGTAATATCCATCTAATTCGTCTGTCTTATACCTAAATGCGTAAAAATCCTTGTTTCTATGCTTGAAATAGGCGGCTTTGACCTCACCTGCATCAAGCTCCTGACCATCGACATATACCTTTTCATAATATACCTTGTACTCGTCGCCGGCCTGCAAGTGGTGAAAATCTACACTCCACGCTAGTGCCCGCTCCATCTTGTTCGTTAAACTTTGATAAGCTGACACACCGGCGTCTATCATGGATTTGTACAAGCTCGACCCTTCACCAATGAAGCCCTCGACTAACTCCAATCTCCTTTCAACAGGCTTATGTACTCTCTCTGCGCAAAAACTATTCAAATCATACTTAATATAGCTGTAAGAGCTTTCTTCATAGATAAGGAAATTTGGACCTTCACAGTTTTTCGACTTAAGGATCTTATAAGGCTTTCCTGCTCTGAGCTTTCTGACGTCAAATACATTATCAGTATTGTCTAATAATCTTTGAACTTCAACACCGGAGTCGTAACATTTATAGAGGATTTTCGAAAAGAATTCATTGGGCTGGACTTCACTATCTTCCAGTAGAAAGTCGTCGATATTCAATCCGTATTGAATATTCGGTATGCGGACTTCAAAACTTCCCAGATCAGACAATTCATTCTTGTTTAAGACAGCATTGTACTGTGGAATAACTAGATAAAAACCCGCACTTAAAAAAATAGATCCTAATATAAAAAGTACTAAGAAAGTACGATTGAGCTTGATATTGTTCAATGTTAGCTTTTTTATTGACATTGTGTAGTTTTCTTTTATACCTGTGACAAAATATCTTGACTATAATCAAGACCTATTATCTATGTGTTTTCTGAGACTCGTGCCAAAAATACAATAATTGTTAATTATATGCTAATATTTACAGCCTTATTAAACAATTGTTTTGGTATGGCATGATTATATATTATCTATATTTGCTTTGACTGTAAGCATATGTGACACCCAAGCATGTTTAACCAATGGCTAACAACGTATTAAATATTTATTTTATTATGATATAACTTTCTTTGACAGTTGACTCAGATCAAATCTTACCACTCTGTGTGAGACTAACTTTGAAAGTGCTTTTTCTCTAATTTTAGTACTGAAATTGAGGTCCATAAGCCTATGGTCAACTTTTGTCATTTGGGATTGCCTTAGATGATAAAAACAATAATCAGACATTCTCGGATCACTTATTTTTTCTGGGGACTAACACATAAAAAGTCAAAAGATCAACAATTGGTTAATCGGTTCATAGCCTTTTTTTCATGATAAGAACATGTGAGAAATACATACATGTGGCAGGG
>SLDF01000148.1 GCA_007125435.1 Saprospiraceae bacterium | reverse complement strand
CTTATGTAGAAACCCTAGAAAAAATATCTATAAACAAATCGACGTATGAGGGATCAGATTACAGTGTTGAACCAGGCATATTAGATAGGTATGGAGATGGTATCTACGCACTACCATCAGTAGATACACTTCCTATCAAGGAACAGGTTTTCAGCCGAGTGGAACAAATGCCGCAGTTCGGCTCAGGCGACAAAGAATTATTGGAATATGTAGCACAGCATATTCAATATCCTAGAATCGCCATCGAGAATAATATTCAGGGAACAGTAATAGTAGAATTCATTGTGAATGAGGACGGCAGTATTGCAGACCCTGTCATACTGTGTGGCATCGGTGGGGGATGTGACGACGAAGCCCTTAGAGTAGTCAGAGACATGCCCAATTGGCAACCAGGAAAACAGCAAGGCCAAAAGGTGAAGGTCAAGTTCACCCTCCCTATACACTTTAGTTTGCAGTAAGTTTGATTGAGAGCGAGACACTGAAAGGTCAGTGGATATGGGACTATCAGTGCGCTATATTCAAACATTAGAAGTAATCATAGGTAAAGAGTACAACTCTCGGAATTTAGGCTTGACCTCATTCATTGACTGCCTAAAGTGGACAATAAATCTGTGGCAGAAAAAATTTCTAATAACAACCAGAGTCATCCAATCAAATAGGCGAAACTCAATTGTTACAGATAAAAAAGACGTGAAACTTGATTTTCCAGATCCCATGAGTGGATATAGCAAGACTTGGGATCGATAAGATGGTTGTTCTCAGACTCTAAAATACGACCCGACTACGACAGGAGGAAGGTGATACCCAAAGCAACATAATGAAATACATACACTTTAATAAGCCTTTTACATATCACCCTCCCGCAATACACTTCTTCACAAACCTCTTCAGAAAGGCTTTATCAATGACATGCTGACCATTAAAATTGAAGAATGTGATATCTAATTGCTGTTCCTTAGAGAAGTTGGACAATGCCCTTATTCTATCCTGAGGTAAGAAGGGGTCTTCTAGTCCGTATATGTAGTATGCTTTTTTAGCATTCAGGTAGTCCAGGCAATTGCTGTAGTCAATATCTTCCGGCACCCAGCCTGCCCAGTTTACCAGGACATCATAATAAGGGTAGCGCGAAGTGATCCACCTGTACAATGTAGAACCACCCTGTGAGTAACCAAAAACTATGATTTTAGCTTGATCGGGTAATTGAGCGGTGTAATCCTGATAGACAGAATGTATGAATTTTGAATAATCTGCTATTTCATCGAGGCGGTCTTCCTTTGTCATCCATGACGCTACGACATCACCTTCGAAGCCTTTCCTGTAAAATCTGGAAAAACCCTCGGGTGCCACGACAAAGTGCTCATCTTGATTCAGTTGGTCAAAGGATTCCAAAAGTGATTTGGCTAACTGAGCATAGCCATGAAAAACCATCCAAAAATATTTAGTCTTTGAGCTTAGTTTTCCTAATGTGTAGTAATGGGCTGTTTTATTTATTGTTTTTCTTCGATGGTTTATCTCCATTAGTTTTTATAGTTGATCGCCCAAATATATCTCTATTTTTTCGTTTATCCAATATTGGTTGGCTACGAGGGGTCTCTTCAGGTATGATCATCTCCAGCATATCTATATATCGCCAATAGTTGCCCGTCCATTCATAGGCTGAATACGACCCATCCGGTACCATTGTTATTTCACCTTCTTGGTACAGACTCTTCATAGGCATTAAGTGATCAAATACGATCTTTTTCTCCTGACTATCATAGTTCAATGTCATAGGAGCCTCTGCCGCATAAGTAAAAATGACCCTATTAAACCTTTGTCCGGTATCTTCATTGACGAACAGGGGCTTACCAAATAATAGCCGCTCATTTTCATATGTCAAGATATCCAGAAACTTCACACCGGTAAATCGATCTAATGGCGCATACCCAAACACAACCCAGTGCCATCGATCTTCATGCTTGAATGGATGTACGCCATAATAAATACTCCCATACCAGTCCTTATCGGTACTCATATCCCGGGCAAATGACTTAATATTAAGGTAATCTAGCGACTCAAATGACATCCACTTACTTTCATCTCTCAGATAAAGGCCACCGTAGAAGTCTGCACCTTCCACTTCTGGATCATTTACCATACTCGTAAATATCCTTATGCCACCCACGGTATCATCTGCAATCGACATCGCCCTCACACCCTCAAAAGGATAAGTAAAGAAATCAATACACGCTGAGGCCTTTGCCAGTTCTCTATGAATGGTTGATATGTCATCAGCATTTGCTCTCCCCTCCTCTACCATTCTAAAGCTAAGGCTGTCCAGTGTCTTCTCCACCGGGGAAAGGTCACAATCGTTCTGACTCACAAGTCCTACATGCATGACCATGCACAGCAAGCCAAATTTGAATCTTATCCACATATTACAGATCAATATCTTTTGCGCTTATTATTCTTATAGTCCTGAAAGATAAACTCCCCTAAGCCTGAAATATTGCTGTAGAAAGCTTTACCATTGTTGGCTTTGGTAAATTGATGAACAAATTGCATGAGGTATGGATCCCTTGCAATCATAAAAGTTGTGATGGGGATATCCAGCTTTCTAAACTTAGTCGCCAGGGTTAATGTCCTATTAATGATGGTGCGATCCAGTCCGAAACTGTTTTTATAATATTTCTTACCTTTCTTTATGCATGTTGGCTTGCCATCTGTAATCATGAATACTTGCTTATTCGGATTTTTACGCCGTCGCAATATATCCAATGCCAGCTCCAGTCCTGCCACAGTATTGGTATGATAAGGCCCCACTTCAAGATAAGGCAAATCCCCGATCTCCACTTGCCAGGCATCGTTACCAAAGACCAAAATATCTAGCGTATCTTTAGGAAATTTTCTTGTAATGTACTCCGCCAATGCCAGCGCAATTTTCTTTGCCGGAGTGATACGGTCTTCACCATAGAGTATCATAGAATGCGAGATATCTATCATGAGCACTGTACTCATCTGCGCCTGATAGTAAGTCTCTCTGACTTCGAGGTCATCATACCCCATCTTGAATTCATCGATACCATGATTGATCTGGGCATTTTTAAAGGATTCTGACAAAGCGATATTTTCTAGCTTATCGCCAAACATATATGGCCTCATCGAAGTCGTATATTCATCACCTCTCCCACCATAGACGGTGTCGTGCTGACCTCTCCTAGATTTCTTCACTTTGCCAAATAAATCTGTAAGCGCCTTTTTTCTGATTGAGTTTTCGAGCTTAGAGGTCACATTATACCCTTCAAACTCATCTGCGCCCTCAGCCAGATAGCCCATCTCTATCAAGTCATCTATAAAGTCAGCGATACCGTAGTCATCATCGGTTAATTGATATTCCTTATCCAGCTCTGTCAGCCAACTCAGAGCCTCATCTACCCTTCCTGCTGCATGCAATAGCAACTCCTGGAAGATGTCCATCAATTTTTCAAATGGACTATTATCACCTTCTGTAGGAAAGTATTCTGAAAAATGCCAACCTATCATGATTTGAATTTTTAATCGGTCTGACAGCAGGCGACCAATCTGTCGTAGTCTGGTTCGTCAGACACTGTCTTATAAATGAAGCTGTCTTTTATCGCACCTTGATTAATGAGAAATACACCGGGCATCTGAAAGCCATCCCCAATGATGCGCCCCCATCCATGGCCTTTTTTAAATGTATAGCTAAATCCCTTCATCAGACTAGATAGACCGAATAATTGATTGAGATTACCCTTCACAATCCCAAAGCTTTGGTAATATTCGCATTCAGGGTCGGATATATGCTCGGCACCTTTTAGATTATACCTTTCGAAGTACTCTTCTGCCGTATCATAGTCAGACATATGAACGAAAACAATCTTGACGCCCATGTCAGTGTAAGACTCCCG
>SLDF01000376.1 GCA_007125435.1 Saprospiraceae bacterium | reverse complement strand
TTCGTTTAAGATCAGGAAATCTGCCGGCACATAAGACGCATCTTTAGAATAGATGGCTCTGGGCTTATTGTAGTAAACCAAGAGACCGGGGTCGCCGGCCTTTATGATTTCACCATTTTTGATTCTTATCATTTGAGCTGTGGTAGAATGTTCTGTCTGCACACGCAATCCATTTTCGTCAAGCAAGTAGGCACAGATGATATGGTCGCCCTCTGGTAATTGAAATGGTACTGTATTTGACTGGACCATCGTCGGTTCGAAATTGTCAAAATGCACATTGATGAGCCATAGACTATCAACTTCTTGTCCATCATCATCGGTCTGTTTGAATTGGAATGCACCGTCCACATACCCTAGATATTGGAGTGTAGGCGCTCCGGGGTAAGATCGTGGTGCCATCCTCTCCAGGCTAATAGTTTGCTGGGGAGGGTAGGTGACTTTAGCCTCCATGACCCTTCTCAGAGAATCAGGTTGTATCGGTGAGGTGGTGGGACTGTTTGGCTGGCGCGCTGTGCTTTTACCTCCATCTTCAGAAGCTGTCTGACACCCTGATGTCATCGTAAATAAAAATAGACCTGCAAAAAATATTAGAATAGGCTTCATAATGTATTGCTTTTAAAAAGAGGTGACAAAGTTAATGAATGTAAATGTACTATTGATAATCCCTGAATATATTCCCGAATTAGATAGAGCTACCTTGATGGATTTATCAAATAGACTGTTATTTTTGCTATCACATAACAAGACAATAAAGACATCATGGACAACAAATACGACCTCTCAGACCCAACTGACATCGATATTTTAAAATCGGATTTTGACTATTACGATGCGGACGAATGGCAAGCAATGATCGACTGGTCATTACTACCTGAAAACAAACGCTCATTCACATTTGATGAGAGAGGCTGCTTGATGCAAGCCCGTAAAAAGTCATTGTACAATAACTATCCCAGCTCTAAGCAAATGGTATGGGCCTTGAAGATCGCAGCTAAAGTAGAGGCTTATAAGAAGAAACAGGCAGAGCAGGCTGAAGAAGAATAGTCATCTCAAGACATTCTTCTCCTCTCCATTTCATCGAGTATCATTTTGTACTCCCGGCTCATATCTCCGGTCACAGAAGTGTTTTCCTGAGACCTTCTTATGAGATATGGTATGACATCTTTGATAGGTCCGTATGGCACATACTTAGCGACATTATAGCCGGCCTTTGCCAGATTGAACGTTAGATGGTCGCTCATGCCGTAGAGCTGACAAAAGTTTAAATGTTTGTGATTCTTTTGAATGCCCATCTTGTGGATGAGTTCGGCCTGTAATTGATTACTGAGACCATTGTGCGAAGCATTACAAGAAGCAATCTCTTCAAAATGTTTGACGCAGTAGCGCACTGCTTCATTATAGTCGTGATCAGTTGCAGTCTTGGATTTGTGGATAGGGGATGGGTAATTATTTTTTCTGGCTCTTTTATTTTCTTTTTCAAGGTAGGCGCCTCTGACCAGTTTGACACCGAGTATATAGCCCTTTTTGGATGATCTTTGGTGTATATCCTTGAGGTATTGCAGCCGGTCGTGTCTGTACAGCTGTGCTGTAGTGTATATAATGGGTTCTGAGACATTGTACCGCTCCATCATCTTTTCGACCAGATCATCTATAGCCTTTTGGGTCCAGCTCTCTTCAGCATCGATGAATAGTGATACTGAACGTTCTTTGGCCTTATTGCAGATGACATCCAGTCGCTTGAGGAGGCTATCGTATTCGTATTCTTCTTCGGAGTTAAGGGTTTTTCCGGCACTTAGCTTTTCTAATATAATGTTTTTGGTAAGACCGGTGATTTTGGTAGACACTACCGGAACACTCGTATTTGGACCCGCAAACTCAATAGCTCTGACTATTTCATTCATGGTATTATTGAAGTCGGACTCGACCTCTTTTCCTTCGGCACCATAGTCTAGCACAGTTAAAATGTTGTACGCCTTTAGTCTGTCTATAGCATTTTGACACTCTAGTAAAGTGCGACCTCCTACGAATTGAGGATAAATCGTCTTTTTGACTATGGACTGTGAAAAGGGAAGATTATACTTCACAGCAGGCAAGCCAAGTTTTGCCCCGATGTTAACCAGCCATTCTTTATTCATAAGGCCAAAAAGAGTGGCCATTTTTTTTAACTCTTCATTGCTCTTGTCTTCAAATGCAATAGCAGTATTAGAAAAGTCTAAATTCAATTCGATCTCTTGCATACACTATGTACTCCTGTCTGTTTTATCCGCGTTTGTCCTGCCAAATCTCCCATGAAGCCTCAGCTTGAGCCAACAACATTGAATGGCCATTTCTGATACTAGCCCCGTTTTTTTCAGCACGGGTCAAAAATATAGTTTTTTCAGGATTGTAAATCATATCATAGCAGAAATGTTTTGGGTTTATCTGACTATATGGAATGGTAGGCGCTTCGTCTACTTTTGGGAACATACCCACAGGTGTTGCATTGACTATCAAGTCTGTCAATTGCATCCTCTTTGCATCGATATCAGCATATGAGAATGGACCTTTTCGGCTGACCGTCTCACAGTGAATATTCACCTGCTCGAGTACGTACTTTGCTGCCTTTGCCGCACCACCACTACCCAGTATCAATGCCGATCTTATCACTAGGCCATCCAACCAGTCCGCTATAGCATGGCGAAACCCAGAAACATCCGTATTGTAGCCTACCCATCGGCCATCTGTGATTTTGACAGTATTGACAGCCCCTACGGCTTTTGCCGTCGGATCGATATCATCGAGATGGAGCATGATGTTCTCTTTATGAGGGATGGTGACATTGAAACCGCGCAGGTCGGGATATTTGTCTGAAAGTGATCTGATCTCGTCCAATGTCTCCATCTCAAAGAGAAGGTAGTCAGCATTGTCAAACCCCATTTGTTTGAACTTATCATTAAAGTACTTCGGTGAAAAGCTATGTATTAATGGATAGCCGAGAAGTCCATATATCATCATTAATTTATTTTAAAGATTGAGTAAATATTCTTACGGGTGTAATTCATGTTGTCGCTTTGGGCATCACCCTCGTCCTATCGTCCTCGGGTCGCTACGTTCCAGGACTCCCTGAACGGTCGGCCTCTGCTCCACTATCGTTGCGCAGAGTCTGGCTCCTGACGTCGCCACCCTTTCACATCGCTGATGCGGAGCAGGTGTAGTAAACGACATTTTGAAATGCACCCGATTCTCACTCAATAATTTTACTAAAAATTGAATGTTGTCAATATATCAAAACTTTCGGTATATGTATATACTTTTTATCCTATAGAAGTTTTTTCTCTGCCATCACATATAGGTGGTAGCAGGTGCGTATTTCGACTTTAGATCGACGAAACTCTATTGCATAGGCCGGGGTACAATATGATGGTTACGGAAATTAAATTATGCCCTCAAAATTTTTTCCATCTTTTTGCCCTTGGCCAATTCATCTACTAGTTTGTCAAGGTATCGTACTTGCCTGGTCAAATTGTTATTTATGTCTTCGATTCTATACCCGCATATTACACCTTTTATGAGATGCGAATTAGGGTGTAAATCTGCTTTTGCAAAAAAATCCTCAAATGTAGCATTGGACTCAATAAGCTGCTGCAAATCGCTAAGGCTAAATCCTGTCAACCACTCTATGACCTGATGAAGTTCATCCTTTGTCCTTCCTTTGCCTTCCACTTTAGTAACATAGTGTGGATACACGGAGGCAAATGTCATCTTAGCCATACGTTCATTGTGTTCTTTTGTCACTTGCATATTTTATGAATTAATTTAATTGTATTTTTTACGTGCTAAGTAAATGGGTGTATTTCATTTTGTCGCTTTGGGCATCACCCTTCGGGTCGCTACGTTCCAGGGCTCCCTAAACGGTCGGCCTCAGCTTCGCTATTGCTACGCTGAGTCTGGCTCCTACGTCGCCACC
>SLDF01000416.1 GCA_007125435.1 Saprospiraceae bacterium | reverse complement strand
GTGTCATGCACGATATTAATGCTTTCAAGAAAACTTCTGAAGTTGCCATTAAAGGTCTCGCAATAGATACCAACAAGTCGCATCGAGTGTTTTCTTACTTACCATTGAGCCATATCGCTGAGCGCATCGGTATAGAAACCGTTGGTATTAGAGTTGGTGCTACATTTTCATTTGCAGAATCACTAGACACCTTCGCCCAAAACCTGGCTGACACCCAGCCAACATTATTCTTTGCTGTCCCTAGAATTTGGTCTAAATTCAGAGAAAAAATCGAAGAAAAACTCCCTCCATCCAAACTCAATACCATTCTTAAAATTCCAATTATTAACAATATCATTAAAAAGTCTATACAAAAGAAACTTGGACTCGCTCAGGCTGACCATATCTTTAGTGGTGCAGCTCCCATCACAGTAGAAATGCTTCAATGGTATGAGAAATTAGGCATTAGGATATTGCAGGCATATGGTATGACAGAGGATTGCGTCTATGCCCACTTCAATAGAAATAATGACAACAAACATGGAACTGTAGGACTTCCGCTAGATGGTCTTCAAGTTAAAATCGCTGAAAATGGCGAGATTAGAGTCAAAAGTGAAGGTTTGACAAAAGGCTATTACAAAGAACCCGAAATGACCAAAGACCTCTTCGATGAAGAAGGATATCTAAAAACGGGTGACATTGGCGAAAGGGATAGCCAAGGCTTCTTGACCATCACAGGTAGAATCAAAGACCAATTCAAGACAGATAAAGGCAAGTACATTGACCCGGCCCCAATTGAAATGAAAATTTCCACGAATACAAATGTAGAGAGTGTCTGTGTGGTAGGAACTGGTGTACCTCAGCCGATTGCACTAATCACGTTAACAGAAAACAAACCTATCTCGGAAGATATACGCAATAGCCTACAAGAGACACTTAAAGAAACCAATGAGGGTCTGGAACCATACGAAATGGTTCATAAAATTGTTGTGATGAAAACGCCCTGGACAGTTGAAAACGGACTGATTACACCTACTTTAAAAGTTAAAAGAAATGAGGTAGAAAAAATCCATCTCAATAGTTATCCGACCTGGTACGAAAAGCAAGATGCCATAGTAGCTTCTGATGAATAGAATTGGTCATTTATAAACTATTTTTATGCGAATTTGGGCCAAAAAACTAAGGTCTTTCTGGGTTCAAGATGTTAGTTTTATTACGCTTTTAATCCTTCTTTTATTTACAATTTTCATCCTTCCGGTTTTATTTGAGGATTACGGCGGATTGGGGCTATCCTTGTTTAAACTAGCTTTGCTTGTGCTATTTTTTGTTGGAATTTGGTCCACTACCAACCCTTATCTTATGATTGCTAGTGTGTCCTTATTTACACTTCAATTAATATTCAACATCATAGAATGGACCGTTCTAGACTATGATATTTATTATATGAGTAAAATAACAAGCATACTAAATACTATAGTTTTCATAATCATCAATCTGGTGCTTCTGTTTAGAGATGATAATTTTAATATCAATCGAGTAATTGGAGCTGTAAATGTTTACCTACTTGTAGCGCTTGCCGGTAGCTTTTTATTTGAAATAATATTTTATTATTATGGGTCGTCTCTAGCTGGAAATATTTCACTTGAAAGAAATGATAATGACTATCATCATTATATATATTTTAGCTTGGTGAGTATGACTACCGTTGGTTTTGGAGACATCTACCCAGTCAATATGGCAGCTAGAATGCTTTCCGTTTTCCTATCTGCTGTTGGTATATTATACCCGGCCGTAATCATTGCAAAGCTGGTTTCTGCATCTTCAGTCAAGGCACATAATGATAAATGAATGCATAGTTTTGTTATATTTGGAAGTAGATTTCAAAAACCAATTAGGAGTAGCTACTTTCTAATAAGTTATTTTGGTTATTCGACACTTAACAAATGTCCATAAGTCAATAATAGTAATATGATGATAGCATCGAATTATAGGCGAAATTACTTAATTTTATCATTGGCTGTAACGTGAGATAATCTACAATACTTTGCATACAGAACAGTCTCACTCCAATTGAAGCTTGAAATATAAAACACCGAGAAACATACTAGACAAATAACCATAAAATATATCGAAATGGAATCACTATCCCAAGACATTCAACATAAAATAGACAGCTGGCTTCATGGCCCATATGATGATGCAACCAAAGCAAAAATTCGATCCCTACTAGACGAGCAAAATTTTGAAGAATTAACTGAGTCATTTTATAAAAATCTAGAGTTTGGAACGGGTGGGCTGAGAGGTATAATGGGCGTAGGTTCTAATCGCATGAACAAATACACCATTGGTATAGCTACTCAAGGGCTATGCAACTACCTTAAAAAAACCTATCCCAATGAGCATATAAAATTTGCTCTCACCCATGACAATAGAAATAACTCATCTGTTTTTGCTCAGGTGGTTGCTGATGTCTGCTCAGCAAATGGCATTACTGTTTACTTCTTTGAAGACTTAAGACCGACGCCAGAATTATCCTTTGCCATCAGACACTTAGGTTGTCAATCAGGTGTAATGCTTACTGCCTCACATAACCCTAAGGAGTACAATGGCTATAAAGCGTATTGGTCAGATGGTGGCCAGGTCATCAGCCCACACGACAAAAATATAATCGAAGAAGTCAATAAAATTGGTTCACCTGACGAGGTCAACTTTGCCGCAGATCCAAAGCTTATCCATAGAATAGGTAAAGAAGTTGACGATATATACATCGAAAAGCTCCTTGACTTTTCTATTGAGCAAGCTGCCGTAAAGTCACAGCATGACCTTTGTATAGTCTATTCACCTATTCACGGTACTGGTGTTGACATAGTTCCCAGGACGCTAAAAGCTTGGGGATTTTCCAATGTCAATGTTGTCCCTGAGCAAGCCATTGTAGATGGCAATTTTCCAACTGTGATCTATCCAAACCCAGAGGAAGAAGAAGCCATGAAAATGTCCCTGGATTTGGGCAGACGTTTACAAGCTGATATCATCATGGCGACAGACCCTGATGCCGATCGCGTTGGCATCGCGCTACGAAACCATAAAAATGAATACCAATTGATCAATGGTAATCAAACCTGTAGCCTTATAGTACATTACGTCATTACCCGATTATCAGCAAACCAAAAGCTACCTCAAAACCCTATGGTCATCAAAACCATAGTGACTACGGATTTGATTCGACAGGTTGCAGATAAATACAATGTACAGCTTTATGAGACCCTTACTGGATTTAAGCACATCGGTGCCCTGATCACAGCAAAAGAAGGCATAGAAACCTTTCTAGCAGGTGGAGAAGAAAGCTACGGCTATTCAGTCGGCGACTTGGTGAGAGATAAAGATGCCGTCATAAGCTGTGCCATCATCGCAGAGATGAGCGCCTTTTACAAGTCATTAGGAAAGTCTCTTTTTGACGCGCTACTCGATATGTATATGGAGTTTGGGTATTACAAAGAACGTCTCGTGTCCATCACCAAAAAAGGCATAAGTGGTGCTGAAGAAATAAAGTCAATCATGCACAATCTCAGAGAAAACCCACCGGCATCTATAGGTGGCTCTCAAGTTGTAGAGATCAGAGACTATAATACAAGTACAGCGACCAACCTAAAGAATAGATCCACTTCATCTATTGATCTGCCCAAGTCTAATGTGTTACAATTCTTAACCGAAGATGGAACCATTGTATCCGCCAGACCCTCAGGGACAGAACCTAAGATAAAGTTCTACTGCAGCGTAAAAGGCACACTTAATGATCGTGCATTCTTTGACTCTGTCACTATAGAATTGGATAAAAAACTAGATAAAGTGATGAGTGATATAGTCAGCTGATTAGACTTTAGGCTACCTCTAAAAACTCCTTCAGCGGCTGGAACGCAAAATTATACAATTTTGCTGCATGATAATTTTAATTTATACTTCCTTGTTCATCAGTCACGTAGCTAAGGCTATGTTCC
>SLDF01000403.1 GCA_007125435.1 Saprospiraceae bacterium | reverse complement strand
CTTAAGACCTTCGACCTTCAGACCAAAAAGACATATTGGACTATCTTCTTCTTTGAAAAAATATATCAAACAACTAGTGACTACACCTAAGCTCCTATGCCTCTTAGCTCCTGAGCTCCTATGCTCCTTCAGACTTTCGACCTTAAGACCTTCGACTTTTAGACTCTTAAAAAGTGACCTTCAGATTTTTGACTCTTTTACCTTTTGCCTTGGCTCTTTTAAAATACTCCTTTTGGCTTTTGTCAATTGAATGTTGCCTAATTCTTAATACCATTCCCCCCCCCTCCTTGTCCGGTTGTTGTATGCTGACTGCTAATTTGTTTCTTTAGAAATAGATGACTAGAGTTTTTTGATCTTGATATTTCTAAACCATACGGGGTCCCCATGATCTTGAAGGGCGATTTTTCCTTCTTTGAAAGTGCCAAAATCTGGCATGTCGATGAATTTACTTCCATTAATGAGATTGGTCCAGGTGGTGTCCCATAATGGTGTAGATACCACATTGATGCCATTGAGGTAGAGGTCAAGGTGCTCATTCTGGACAAGGATGGCGGCTTGATTCCATTCACCAACTGGATTGGCAGAAGGCTTGGTGGATGATATGAGGTCATAAAGATCACCTGCATTGTGGCTTGATATCTTGCCATCGGGATGGGCCTCATCGTCAAGTATCTGCATTTCAGGTCCTGTCAGCCAGGGGTATTTATATTTTACGGTGTCTTCCTGGACATGGAACATGATGCCACTGTTGCCGCCGGGTGATATCTTCCACTCTAGTTTAAGGTGAAAGTTGCTATAAGTATCATCAGTGACGATGTCACCGCCATATATCGACTGCCATTCTGATTTTTCTGAGACATCAAGATGTAGCATGCCGTCGATGACTTGCCAGTCACTTCCTATGGTGTCAACGCCATAGTTGGTCCAGCCTGATGTAGTCTCCCCGTCAAACAGTAGAATCCATCCATCTTCTACTTCAGTATTTGACAGTTGATTGTGGCTAAAATTGTCGTTTTTACTTTCCGGTCTATCGCTACAGCTTATGAATAGGCAAATGCCTGTGATGAGTGCTATGATTTTCATAGTAAGATGTTTTATGGTTGATCTAAAGATTTTAATTTGTGATAAATATTTTATTTGTCCTCTATGCCGAGTATCTTTTTATTTTTTTCTTGATCGGCATCTGCGCCGGCGAAGTCATCAAATGCTTTTTGGGTAACCTCGATGATATGATCATTGATAAATACGGCGCCTTCTCGAGCACCCTGTTCCGGTGATTTGATTGCACACTCCCATTCCATGACAGCCCATAGATCACATCCGTAACCACTGAGCTTGCTAAATATGCCTTTGAAATCGACCTGCCCATCACCTAATGATCTGAATCGTCCGGCTCTCTCCAGCCAGTTAGAGTATCCACCATATACTCCCTGGCGTCCTGTGGGATTGAACTCTGCATCTTTGACATGGAACATTTTGATCCGCTCATGGTAGATATCTATAAACTCAAGATAGTCCATACACTGCAACAAAAAATGTGACGGATCATATAATAGGCAAGCTCTTTCATGCTGGTCGACATGATCTAAAAATCGCTCATAGCTGATGCCGTCATGTAGATCCTCGCCCGGGTGAATCTCATAGCAGAGATCGACGCCATTGTCTTCATAAGTTTCGAGTATCGGGAGCCATCGTTTGCCCAGCTCCTCAAAGCCTGTCTCTACCAAGCCCGATGGACGCTGTGGCCATGGATAGACGGTATGCCAGAGCAGAGCACCGCTAAATGTCGCACATGCATGTAGCCCCATTCTGTTGGAGGCTTTGGCTGCATATGTCAATTGATCCACTGCCCATTGCTGACGAGCAGATGGTTTATTCTGAAGCTCCGACCCCACGAATGCGTCAAAAAGTGTATCGTATGCCGGATGAACGGCTACTAATTGTCCTTGGAGGTGGGTGGATAGCTCTGTGATTTGCAGGCCATGTTGCTCTACTGTACCTTTTATTTCATCTGCATAGGCTTGACTTTCAGCAGCTTTTTTTAAATCTATGCAGCGATCGTCCCAGCTTGGGATTTGTACGCCTTTATAGCCCAGGTCAGCTGCCCAGGCGCATATATTATTCAAATTGTCAAAAGGAGGTTGGTTGTCTAAAAACTGCGCTAAAAATATAGCAGGACCTTTTATCGTCTTCATTTTATTCGATTTTCTGTTCAGTTAAATAGATTGATGGATCTCTCTATGGTCTTTATTCGTGTTTTGCTTCTTGTCTTTGCAATTAAGTGTTGATAGCAATCAATTGTCTAAATGGTGAAGGGTAGCCATTTTTCAAAACTATTGCTGCTTTTGACTACATTCTCGATAAAGGCCATGCCCCGTATACCGTCCTCAGTGTCTGTGTAGTCGATTAATTCTTCCCTTACGCCTGTGCTAAGACCTTCTCTGTGTTTGACGGCCAGGGTAAAATTGCGATATAGATTAGCAAAGGCTTCCAGGTATCCTTCTGGGTGGCCTGCGGGTGTGCGTGTATTCAGTTGAGCGACATCTGACAAGTAGGGCATACCTGCTCTGAGGACTTGAGCCGGTCCTTCAAGTGGCCTATAGTGCAGGGTGTTGGGTTCCATTTGATGCCATTCCAGTCCGCCATCTTCACCATAGATCTTGATGCTGAGAGCATTTTCTTCACCTGCTGCTACTTGCGTAGCGGTCAACATCCCGCTTGCATCTTCGCTAAATTTTAGCATGACCATGCCGTCATCATCCAGTGCTCTGCCGTTGACAACGATGTCTAGCTCGGCGCATAGGTGGGTAACCTTCATACCCGAGATATACTCTGCGAGATTAAAAGCGTGAACACCGATGTCTCCCATGGCGCCGCTCTTGCCGGATCTTTTGGGGTCTGTGCGCCATGCTGCCTGCTTGTTGCCGTCTTGCTCAGAGGCTCTACTGAGCCAACCCTGGTGATAATTGACATATATTTTCCTGATTTTTCCGAGTCTTCCTTTGGCGATCATATGCCTGGCCTCTTTGACCATAGGGTAGCCGGTATAAGTATGTGCTAGTGTGAGTACTTTGCCTGTAGATTTTACTTTTTCCTTGAGCTGAATGGCCTCCTCTAGTGTGAAGGTCATAGGCTTTTCTATGAATACATGGAAGCCATGGTCTAGCGCCATCATGGCAGGCTTGAAGTGAACGTGATTAGGGGTGACGATAGATACGAAGTCCATTCTGGTCTCGGGGGGAAGTGCAGCTTCTGACTGTATCATATCCGTATATGAGGTGTAAGCTCTGCTATCGTCAAGTCCTAGCTCACGACCGCTGCTTTTGGCTTTGTCAGGGCTATTGCTCAATGCTCCGCACACCAGCTCTATCTGTCCGTCACCAAGGGAGGCGAAGCGATGGATGGCCCCTATGAAAGCACCCTGGCCTCCACCTATCATGCCCATGCGTAATTTTCTACTCATATATTGGAAAGTGTTTTGATTGTTAGTGTAACGCGTACACGTAAATATAAGGACAAACACGGAGACGGGCAACATAAAAGTCAGCGAACTTGTAAAGAGCCTTATAGAAGAATTAAAAACGCTATTAGAATTCGGATTATAAAAGCTGTTCTTTTTATCATAGAGGGGAGGGACAATAATAATCTTAAGGGCAAGGGATAGGAACGGATATGAGCAGGTGCGGCATGGATGGTAGGGACGGGGATGTGGCGGCGACCAGCGGAAGCCGATCATCATCCCCTGATCCTACCCCATGGTGCATCTGCGAATATGAGTGGATAGCCCGACTCTTAGCATCCTCGATAGAGAGGGTGCTAAGAGGTGCCCCCAAAGGCAAAAAAGGTTACACAATAAGGAAGAGGTGATGGTCTTAAACCCGCTTTATGCATTAGCGATTTCTATTACGGATTTAAATGGCTTCAAAATAAGGCGCTTTGCTTGATTTCGCTCATTCACCATAGGGTTGACTATGATTCAATCGCGAAATCACTTAT
>SLDF01000007.1 GCA_007125435.1 Saprospiraceae bacterium | reverse complement strand
CAGCCAAAAGTCCAAATTAAACGCAGCTAGTATAGATTTATACTGTTTGTAAATCTATTTTCTTAACTGTATAATTTAAGACCTACTCCCCAGAAATAATAAGTGACCCAATAAAAGAGCCTATTGACATATTGACTGAATAGACAATCCTGATGTTATACATTTTAATGTCATATGTCAATGTAAAAATAAAAAAGCCCGTCGATGCATATCGGCGGGCTTTTGTTGTGGTTTATGGTTAAATGGTCAATGTTGGATAATAAGACCAGACGTAAAGTGATTTTGGCCTGACCTGACCATTATTTGATACAAACCGGACTTTAGGTCGCGAACGTTAATTCTGATATCTTGATGATCGCCAGTTGATAAGGTATTCACATTTTGATTCTTAAGTACTCGGCCATAGATATCCACGATTAAGATTTCAAATGTATTATCTTTAATATTATCGATACTGATGTTGACAAAGTCACTTGCGGGGTTTGGAGATATCAGTATATTATGTGCCGTCATTATGTCTTCATAGGAGACTTGCAACTGAATTTCTACCGAAGCACGTTCTGCCTGGCAATCATTTGCATCGGTTACTCTAATCTCATAAACATCTGCAGGAAGATTAAGCAATACATTACTATCTGACTCAGTAACAAAATTTTGGCCCTCTGCTACTACATGATAAGGTTCTGTGCCGCCTACGATATGTAATTCGATCTCTCCACTTGAGCTTCCATTGTCCTGATTGACTCTGACAAAACTAAATCTCAACGAATCCGGCTGCAGTACTTCGACTGAATCTAAGAGACGACAATCATTGCTACTTATAATCTCGAATACATAAATACCGGCCTCTAGGTCTTCTAAGGATTCAGAAACTACACCATTGCTCCATAGTACCTCGACGTTATCCGCAGCGCCCTTGTCAATCATTAGATCAATATGTCCATCATTTTGACCAAAACAAGAGCAGTTGATGACATTCTTTTCAACATCTATTCTGTCCTCGATGAGGTTTACTGTGAATGAACAAGTAGAAACATTTCCACTAGCATCAATGGCTTCAAATGACAATTCATTCTGACCAAAGCTAAAGTCCTCATTCGGTAGAGGTCCCGAAACTTGTTGTATAGTTACTTCACAATTATCACTTGCCAGGACTTCATCGTATGATATGATCTGTCTACATGATACAGTTTCAAAGCTATTAGGGCATATAATAACAGGAGGTGTATTATCTATAATATGCAAGACTGTAAATGTTGTGTCAGCTTGTCCTGTAGGGTCAGTAGCAATCAGCATAACTTGCTGAAATCCGGCATCATCACAAGTGAATTCAGATTGACTGATTGATAACGACAATAAATCAAAGCCATTATCACATGCGCTAAATGAGCCGGCGTCTATTGTACTTGCATCCAGATCAAATATCCCTTCTTCATCTAATACAACTTCAAGCGTATCAAGTGATAGTGCGGTTGGAAGCTGATAATTATCTACCGGAATATTGGCGTCAAAAGTGTATACACAGTTGGCTTCATCGGTTATGGTTGCAGTGATATCTCCAAACAGTAGATTGCCTAAAGCAATGCCGGTGTCTCCAGTAGACCATTCTACTTCATAATTACTCCCTGTACCTCCGGAAATCGAAATGGCAATTTCTCCGGTTTGATCCTCAGAACAGTCAAAGGCGGTCAATGATTCAATATCTATATTTAATGACGGTGGCTCATTAACTTCAACAGTTGTTTGTCCCGGACAGCCATCTTCATCAATCACCATTACATTATACGTGCCTGCAGAAAGATCATCTCTTATACTACCTATTACACCATCATTCCATTCTACAACAATTGCACCTTGGGCATTGGGACTGGAAATTTCTACAACACCATCTGTACCTTCAGGGCATGTGACATGTTGCTGGATATCTACTTCCAGAGCTATCGAACAACCACTGGCTTGAACTGTAGCGATACCCTGAATGGCACATCCATTATTATCTGTTATAGTATAGCTGTAGCTGCCTGGAGTAATATCTTCGAGGCCAAATGTAGTCTCTCCATTGCTCCATTCGATTTCATAAGGTTCTGAACCACCTTCTACATTAATTAATACCGAACCATCACTAATACCTTCACCGCTGGCATGAATAATACTTGCACTCGCAAGCAATTCATCCGGCTGATCTATGGTGAATGATGCACTATTCACACAGTTCAGGTTATCAGTTACAGTGACATCGTATGTGCCTGCACCTACATTGAGTAAGACATCTTCATCGTGACCATTAGACCATTCAATGTTAAATGGTGGGCTTACGCTAAAGATATCTAAAAATATATTGCCGCTCATATCGCCAAAGCATTCAATATGGTTAATGGATGAGTTCAATTCCGGTGGATTTGCAAAAGCTACAAAAACAGAAGAAATAGCCTCGCAACCTGTAAACTCATTAAGAATTGATAATGTATATGTGCCTTCACCCTCAATTAATGGCTCGAGTGAATTTTCTCCTTGAATAATTTGTCCATCATTAGTGGACCATTGAATGATATATCCCGCACCTGAGTCGCCACTACTATTTAATACCATTTGTGACTCTTCACAAGGAATGTAAGCAATCTCATCAGTAAATATGTTTGGAGGATCATTGGCTTCTATAGCAGAGATAGATGCAGAAGTGGTACAATTCCAGTCGTTATCTGTTACAAACAAGGTATATGTACCTGCGGCATCCACAACAACGTTAGTTGTATTTTGACCGCTGATTATATTGCCAAAATCGGTTGTCCATTCATACGTATATTGTGGTCCTACCGAAGAAGTACTTCCATCAAACTCGGTAAATGTATTATTGCAGTCAATTATCGTTTCACCTGTGACGAATGCCTCAGGAGGAGGCACGTGGCCTACTTCTATACTTTGTATGTCAGTAATGCAATTATTGACATCTGTGACTGTTACATTGTAGGTGCCTGGTAGGAGCCCCTCTGTACTTGGACTGTTAGCCCCATTACTCCACACATAGGAATATGGTGCTGTTCCTCCCAATCCACTCACTGTAAT
Source organism: Saprospiraceae bacterium (assembly GCA_007125435.1). GTDB lineage: Bacteria > Bacteroidota > Bacteroidia > Chitinophagales > Saprospiraceae > SLDF01. Next base: position 11,139 of record SLDF01000007.1, on the reverse strand, counting down.
GGCTCCATTATTGCCAAAACAATTATCAGGAGTAATATCTATGACACTTGCACTTAGATCTTCTGCAGGCTCCAGGACTTCGATCGGGTTACCTTCTGTTATGTTACCAAATGCATCAGTCATAGTGACGGTATATACACCGGCAGAAAGGTCACTTAGCGAAGATGTTGTCGCACCATTATTCCATAAAAATGTAATCGGTTCTGTACCACTTTCAATAGTTAAGTTAATAGCACCATCTGATTCACCTTTACAACTTACATGCGTCACAGTTGGCTGGTAGTTGACAATTTTACAATTCTGAATGAACGTATTTATGCTAGCAGCTGGTGCCTGACCTATTAAAGTCACTTTTTTATCAGGGCAAATTCCATAAATTGTAGGGTAGAAGTTAATGGCATAAGATTGAGCAGGAATGTGATCATTGATAATTGGAAAAGGTGTACCATCCACCCAATTGCCTTGTGAGCTAGGACAAGAAGATTCACCGTACAAACAGTTTATTCCTGTGCTGGGGTCAGATTCTAAAAATAATACAATAGCCTCATCTGTACCATCGGGTCCATAATTATCCCATACCGTCTCTAAGGCACCTGTCTGATGATAATTCCAACAAGGTCCACACCATGTAGCTGTAAACTTCAAAATAACTGTATAGCCTTGGTCTAAGTAGCTGTATAAATTATGCGTCTGGCCAAAGATATCAGTAGTTGTGAAATCTGGTGCTGTTGTACCGTTGGGTAATTGGGCTTTTATAGTAGCCGATGAAATGGTAAATACCACCATTAAAAGTAAATAATTAAACTTCATGTGAATTGGGTTGGATAAAAACAATAATATAATTACATCAACAAATATAATTGATGTATTGAAAAAACTTATTGTTTGAGAATTAAATATTCAAAAATTAATATAAAACAGGTTTAAATCCTGTTTTTATAAGTGATACAGGTGGATTTTTCCTTTGGTTAGTATTGTAAAACAATAGTCCTGAATGATACAAATCGACACTAAATTGCCACCTTTTGTCCTCCTTAAGGGTAGCCCATGCTTTACGCATACTATCAGACCAGTTAATATCATCCAGACAGAGACAGTATTGCTCGTATTCTTTACAATGGCTATGTATCTCGTTTGTGTAACTAATTAATGCACTTCCATCGTGATGTCCGTCGACATAGATCAAAGCCTTATTATCCACTTTAGATAATACTTCATTTAATCTATCAGCAAAAAGACCTTCGATTATCTCTATCTTATGTACATTAAGCGCTTTGAAATGCTGTCGCGACAGTTTTACCAAATTCGGATTACCTTCGATGGTAAACATAGGAGCAGAAGCCTTGCCAAGATGTAGATAAAGTGAGCCTATACCCAGATTAGTACCCAGTTCAACAATGTACTTCGGTTGATACCATTTTGACAGCCGAAATAAAAATTTACCCTTCCATGGCGGTGCGCTGACTTTTTTTACCATTTTCGAGATACGATTTACACGCTTAACCTTCGATGGTTGACCATAGGTCTTCGTTTCGAGCTCCATATCAGATGCCTCTATTTTCTTTCTCAGTGTCTCTACTTCATCAAAAGCATAATAATGCCTGTCATCTTCTATTACATTATTATAGAAGTCTACGATAAATGGCGAATGTATTTGGTATTTATTCTTAGCAGATAGATAATATTTGATTGCACTAATGGCCTTATTTACAGATTCCATATTGTTTATAATTGCAATATAATATGTATTGTCTTGAGCTGTTTTTTTTATTCTTTGGGCATCACCCTTCACTACGTTCCGGGTCGCTACGCTCCGAGGCTCGCTGTTCGCTCGGTCCTTCGGACTCACTCACCTTCGTTCGTGACCCACTCCGCATCGCTGATGCAAGACAAGAGAACAAACCACATTTTGAATTACACACCTTCCAAAAGCAATATTGTTTAATTTTGTGTGTTTAGGATAAGGTTTATATTTTGCTCGAAAGTATATAAAATGCATTACAGACTGCTAATTTTTGTCTTCATTTCATCACTTTTAAATGTAGCTAACCTTCAGGCTCAAAGTTATCACTCTGCCTTGGGTATGAGAATTGGTACGGACATAGGCTTCACATACCAGCAAAGAATAGCTAGATATCAAACCATTGAGACCATCATACAAAACCGATGGTTTAGACAGGAAGGACAACTTGCTGCACTATGGGAATACCATAACCCATTAGTCACAAGAGGTATTAATTTTTATTACGGTATTGGACCTCAGTTTGGTTGGAAAGAAGACCAAGATGGATTTGATTTATATTATTCAGCAGGTATTGCCGGTATTGTAGGAGCAGAATTGACCTTAGGTAAAATAGTGGTTTCTTTTGACATTAAGCCAAATATCAATGCAATCGGAGTTAAAGATACACCCATCTCACCATTTAATATTGATTCTGCATTATCTGTAAGAACAGTCATTGTGAAAAGGTCCAGATTCAGTAAAAAGCGCAAGCAAAAGGACAATAAGAAGTGGAACCCTTTCAAAAAGAAGAAGCATAAAATATAAAAGGAGTTGGATGCATCCAACTCCCTTCATCAGCGGGTGACCAAGGGGTCTCGAACCCCCGACCTTCGGAACCACAATCCGACGCTCTAACCAACTGAGCTATGGCCACCATTTAAAGCGATGCAAAATTAAAAACATTTATCAAGACATTACCAATTTCAATTCAATTTTATTTTCATTAATATTGTTTGCCCACAGCACAGCCACTTTTCAAGCAGATAGACAGTCCTTTTTATGCATATATGAGCTTGACATCGACGCTTTTATCGATAACTCAGAGATAATAATCTATAAAATAGTGACTTGACACAAATAATTCTTATTTTTGATTTGATCGTTAGGATGTAACTGTATTTGAAGAGCTAAGTAAATTCCCGCTTCAGAAAGTAGAAACTTTTGCGCTTCGAGATGTGATTTTCCTGGCAGATTGGCTTTATTCAATATGTATACCATCCCTCATTAATGAGAATAGCATAAAGCGGCAGATATATAAATTGGAAATTTTTAGTGGATACAGACTACAAAATAGAATATTAAAAACAACAAAATTTCAAACATGGGACTTTTCAGGTTTATTAGAAATGAATTGGTCGAGGTCATTGACTGGGTAGAGAATGATAGAGATACAGTAATTTGGAAATGGCCACACGATAAGAATAATATAAAATATGGAGCCAACCTCATTGTCAGAGACTCTCAAACAGCACTGTTTGTCAATGAAGGATTGATTGCCGATTTATTTGAGCCTGGTCGGTTCGAATTGGTCACAGCCAATATGCCCTTATTGACAACTATGCGCAACTGGAAGACCGGCTTCAAGTCCCCATTTAAAGTAGACGTCTACTATATTTCTACTCGTCAATTCACTGGACTTAAGTGGGGGACACCTAACCCCATCATATTGAGAGATCCGGAGTTTAAACAAGTGCGCGTAAGAGCATTTGGTGTGTATTTTATTAGGGTCAAAGATCCGGAGTTGTTCTTCAGAGAGTTTGCAGGTACAGCTCCTCAGATGAAGATTAATGAATTAGAAGATCGCCTCCGAGAACTTGTCGCGCCAAAGTTTGCTGAGGCTATAGCACAATCAGGCGTAAGTGTCATGGATATGGTCGCTAATTATACAGAGCTGGGTGACAAAATAGCACCACAGCTCCAAAAAGATTTTGATCCATTTGGGTTGGAATTGACCAAGTTTCAAATTTCATCTACGACTCTTCCTAAGGAAGTGGAAGAGTTTTATGATAAAATGACCAATATGAATATGGTTGGCGATATGAATAGGTTCCAACAATTCCAAACTGCTCAAGCCATTGAAAATGCTTCAAACAACCCCGGAGGTGGAGCCGGTGAAGGTCTGGGAATGGGTATGGGTTTTGGTATGGCCAATATGATGATGCAAAATCAGCAAAGCCAAAACCAGAACCAAAATCAAAATCAGCAAACTGAACAAGATCAAGGAGGTCAGCAACAACCTGAAATGAGTAGAGATGAGATTATGAAACTACTCAAGGATCTTGGAGACCTGAAAACAGCAGGTATACTGACTGATGAAGAGTTTGAAGATAAAAAGAAAGAATTACTAGCCAGATTATAAATCAATTAGAATGTCCGAAACCCCTTTAGAGTCATTGAGGGACGTTTTAAGTTTGGATTGTCCATCTTGTGGTGCGAGATTGCATTATTCAGCTGATCACCAGTCCTTACTCTGTGACCACTGTGGCTATCGTGAAGACTGCAATAAAGTCAATGATGAAGTCATAGAGAGATGCTTACATCAATCTGTAGAATCATTAGCAGACTACAAGATTGAGAATTCTGGTAAGGTCATATACAATTGTGGGAATTGCAGTGCTAAGTTGATCTTAGATCATGATCAAACCAGGATCAATTGTGCATTCTGTGGTTCAGAAAAAGTCAACCTCGAAGCATTCAATCGCAGATATATCAGACCTTCCGGTATTCTTCCCTTTAAGGTAGCAAGGGATAAAGCTTTCAAACAGTTTAAGCAATGGATTGGGAGAGGGTGGTTTCATCCGGGTAAGCTAAAAGAAATGGCCAAGATTGAGGGTTTGCATGGTATATATATACCATTTTGGACATTTGATGCTATGACACAAAATCAGTGGAGCGGAGAAGCCGGCACATATTACTACGAGACCCAGAGAGTGAGGGTAAATGGGCAATGGCAAAACAGGCAGGTGCGAAAAGTACGATGGCAATGGCGTCAGGGACAGTTTGAATACTTTTTTGATGATATCTTAGTCAGTAGTAGTCACCAACTGTCACAATCATTTCTCGAAAGGATTTTACCTTTTGAATTATCTGAAGTTGTCAATTTTGACCCCAGGCTGATGGTAGGTTGGGAGTCTGAGGTATATAATATTGGCCTAAAAGACGGTTTTGTAGAAGCGGTCAATATCATGAACAACCACATCCGCATGATGAGCACAAGTGCGCTGGGCGGTGATACACAAAGAAACCTAAGAGTGCACACCGATCGCAGCGACGAAACATTCAAACATATAGTATTGCCCATTTGGCTAGCCTCCTATACCTACAAAAACAAAATTTACAGATTCATCATTAATGGACAGAATGGGAAAGTCCATGGTCAAAAGCCCTACTCCTGGGTTAGAATTGCTCTGGCTGTGTTAGCATGTATACTTTTCGTCTTATTGTTTGTTTTCCTCGCCGAAAGTGGAATTTTAGCAGGGTAGTAATCATTATTAATTCATACCTTTGGTTCTTTCAATAAATAGATTCAACTTCGAGCACTTTCATTTATTTTAGATGAATAAGACATTAGTTTTTTTAGCACTGTCAATAATATATCCACTATGCCAGCACCGCCTTTAATACAGATATTTGTTACAGGAGGAACATTCGATAAAGACTATAACTTTAATACCGGAGAATTATTTTTTAAAGACACTCACCTCAATGAGATGTTAGAAAGAGGACGTTGTTCACTTAATATTGATATCAAGACGCTCATGATGGTAGATAGTCTTGAAATGAATAGAGAAGACAGAGACATTATCGTTCACAATTGCAAGCGGTGTGATTCTAATCACGTGCTGGTGACACATGGTACAGATAGAATGGTAGAAACTGCAAAAGTAATAGCAGAGCAAAATCTCGAGAAAACGATTGTCTTGACAGGGGCTATGATTCCATATGCATTTGGTACTTCATCAGATGGATTTTTTAATATGGGGTCAGCATTGGCTTTTGTACAGTCCCTTCCTCATGGCGTTTACATTGTCATGAATGGTAGAGCATTTGCATGGAATGACGTATTCAAGAATAAGCAAACAGGAATGTTTGAAGCACTAAGCGAGCGCATAATTCATTAACACCTATTTTAATTGTTATGAAGTATATCTCAGATGAGATTTATCACTTTAGTGAAGATCAAGAGTTCTACAGGGGCAAGGTAAGGGACGTTTACTACGTCGGTGATAAAATAGTAATGGTAGCTAGTAATAGAATTTCTGCATTCGATCACGTGCTTCCCAGACAGATACCGTATAAAGGACAAGTCTTAAACCAAACAGCTGCATATTTCTTGAAAAGTACATCTGATATAGTGCCTAATTGGCTGGAGGATGCACCTCACCCTAATGTTTCTATAGGACTTAGGTGCAAACCCATACCTATAGAGATGGTGATAAGAGGCTATTTAGCTGGACATGCTGCCCGACAATATAGAAAAGGACTTAGAGAAATCTGTGGTGTGCCCTTATCCGAAGGCCTTACTGAAGGGCAACAGCTGCCTACACCCATTATCACACCCACTACAAAAGCTCCGGATGGACAGCATGACATGGATATTTCTAAAGAGGAAATTTTATCTCAGGGCATAGTGAGTGGTGATCAATATGCGCAACTGGAGCGCTATACTTGTGATCTATATGAAAGAGGCTGTCAGATGGCAGATGAAAGAGGGTTGATATTGGTTGATACTAAGTACGAGTTTGGTATATACAACGATCAAATCTATCTCATGGACGAAGTACATACACCAGACTCTTCAAGGTATTATATTCAAGATGGGTACAATGAAAGACTAGAAAACGGAGAACCTCAAATTCAACTATCAAAAGAGTTTGTCAGAGAGTGGCTTATAGATAAAGGTTTTCAGGGAAGAGATGGGGACCAAATGCCGGTTATGCCTGATGAGTTCGTAAATGATGTGACTAAGAAATATATTCAGCTTTATGAATTCATAACTGATAGGCCATTCAAGAAGAGTGATGTTCCAATAGATCCTAAAGTTATTGTTGGTTTATTGCAGTAGTGCAATAGGGGTATGTGACTCCTATTGTCATTATTAATCCCATTTTGCATCAGCGATGCGGAGTGGGTCAAGAGCGCATGCGAGTGAGTCCGCAGGACCGAGCGATCAGCGAGCCTCGAAGCGTAGCGACCCGTAACGCAGTGAAGGGTGATGCCCAAAAAGAAAATATAAAAAACGTTTATAAATCAACTATCTCTGCCAATGCAGACTGTATCAATGACTCGACAGTATTATATGGATCCTTTGAAAAGGTGCCATTGGGACGATTGGCAATAATCGCGCTCAGAGATAGGGCATCATGGCCGAGTACGTGGCTCAGACCATAAATGGCAGAAGTTTCCATTTCAAAATTTGTAGCTCTGATATCATCCATAGACCATTGAGAGGCTTTCTCCAGAAAGTCATTGTATCGAGGTGTCAATCTTAATTTTCTACCTTGAGGACCATAAAAACCTGGACAGGTAATGGTCATCCCTTGTATGAAGCCTTTGCCAAGTTTTTGGCTAAGATCGTCTGATGACATGAAAGCATAGGCCTTCACGTCTTCAAATTTCATGAATGCGTTAAAACTCTTCTCTAAATTTTCTAGAGATTTTTCCTTTTCGTACTGATAAAAATACATGAGGTTGTCCAGACCAAAGACACCTTGAGATTTGATGAAACTATCCACCGGTATGTCGCGCTGCAATGTACCACTCGTGCCTATTCTGATAAACTTCAGGCTGGTCCTGTTGGCCTCCGGCGACCTTGTGGCTAAATTAATATTGAAAAGTGCATCAATCTCATTGATGACAATATCAATATTATCGGGACCAATGCCTGTCGATATGACTGATATCCTCTTGTTGCCAATATAGCCGGTGTGCGTGACGAATTCTCTATGGCTTCTGATGACCTCAATTTTATCAAAGTATTTACTCACTCTTTTGACACGATCCGGATCACCGACGGTGATGATAGTATTGGCTAAATCATCAGGTCCGCAGTCAATGTGGTATATTCTACCTTTATCGTTGATGATCAGTTCGGATGGCTTGATGCTCATATTGTATATTTGTGTGAAACAAAACTAAGGATAAATTGTCATAAGAGTGTTACAAAATTACATACACTGATAATTTAATAATCCTTATGAAGAAGATGTACTATCTATCTACATGCAGCACTTGCAAGCGCATCATGGACGAAATGCCTGAAACAGCTAAAGTCGAGCTACAAGATATCAAAACCGAAGCCATCACTGCGCAACAATTGGAGGATATGAAAGCACGTGCCGGCTCATATGAAGCATTATTCAGCAAAAGAGCCATGAAGTACAGATCACTAGGCCTACATGAGAAAGAACTGTCAGAGGAAGACATGAGAGATTGGATACTGAAAGAGTACACATTCTTAAAAAGGCCGGTAACAATAATAAAAGACGATATCTACATTGGCTCTGCTAAGAAGACCGTCAATCAATTCATCAGTGCGCTTAGATCCTAATATGAATAGATATACAGAAGAGATTGTCGAAGCCTTTCAGTCCATTCAGGATGATATTTGTGGACAATTAGAATTATTTGATGGGAAGGGGATATTTAAGGAAGATTTGTGGGAAAGGCGTGAAGGAGGGGGAGGGCGTACCAGAATTCTATCAGATGGCAATGTTATAGAAAAAGGTGGTGTCAATTTCTCGGCTGTTCATGGTCCTATATCTGCACAGTTAGCAAATGCACTAAAGGTAGATCCCGGTCATTTCTTTGCATCAGGGGTTTCTATCGTGCTGCATCCTTGCAATCCACATGTGCCAATCATCCATATGAACATCAGGTATTTTGAAACCAGTTCTCCTGATAGCAGTAAAGATCCTGTTTGGTGGTTTGGGGGAGGTATAGACCTGACGCCGCATTATATAGTTGAGGAAGATTCAAGATATTTTCACCGTCAACTTAAGACCATCTGCGATAGACATCATCACTCATTTTATAATGAATTTAAGCTATGGGCTGATGATTATTTCTACATCAAGCACAGAGAGGAGACGCGCGGTATCGGTGGTATATTCTTTGATAAGCTGGACCATAAAAGAGAATTGAATAAAGATCAACTGTTTGATTTTGTCTGTGATGTCGGAAGGGGTTTCGCTCCAATTTATAAGGAAATTGCCGGGCGCCACAAGCACAAATCATTTACAGACCAGGAGAAGCAATGGCAATTACTAAGAAGGGGTAGATATGTCGAATTTAATCTTGTCTATGACAGAGGGACTAAATTTGGACTAGAAACAGGGGGCAGGATAGAGTCTATCTTGATGAGTCTGCCAGAGTATGCGCGGTGGACATATGACTTCAAGCCGGAGGAGAATAGCCGAGAGGCTCAAACATTAGACCTTTTGAAGAAGGGTATAGACTGGCATCACTGACACAGGATATAGATCAAGTCAGTAGATATTTCATTCGACCAGTTACCTGCTCTATCTCTAATTTGAATAAGATATCGAAGGCTATCGCGTGGATGCGCTGTAGAAGGAGTGCAAGGTAAGGTAGCGTCCGGAAAGGTACAGCACGTTGTGAATACCGTTAAAAAGATTTCTCCCGAAATGCCATTTGCTGCGCCTTCTTCAGGGATGAAGGGTATCCTATATTGATTAGCTATGAAGTCGTCCCTACTATCAGTAAGGAAGACATTGATACTATCATCATCGCCCAGATCTCCGTCTCCATCTGTAAAGGAAAACGCTACAATAATAGAATCTTCAGTGAACGATCCCTGGATCATTTCATTCTTTGAAATTGACATGAACTCTATAACAGGCTCATCCGGAAAATCGGGAGGCTGAGTGCAGCTCATGAGATATAAACTCAGTAAAAACAAAGCTATTATGACAAAATCTCTTTTCATTTGCATTGTAAACGAAGTAATAGTGTTCTCTGTTTTTTAGACATGACAAATATAGAAGAAATTGAGCATAAAATTTTGGCTCTCGCCCAAAATGATCAAAGCGGTAAAGCATTTGACAAGCTGGCCATAGATGTCTTTCACTACCAGTATGCAAATTGTAGTATCTATAGATCATTCTGCGAGCTACTAAATGTGAGTCCATCTGATATCTCATCCATACGCGATATACCTTCTTTGCCAATTTCTTTCTTTAAAACCCATAAAGTGACTTCTGGCAGCGAAAATTTTGATGTTGTATTTAGATCTAGTAGAACTACAGGTCAAACACCAAGTCAACACTTTGTAAGAAAAGTCGCATGGTATAATAATATCAGCCGATTAGGCTTTGAGTCATACTATGGTCCGATCGCAGATTATGTATTCTTTGGTCTTCTTCCTGGATACCTTGAGCGCTCAGACTCTTCATTGGTCCAAATGGTTCAGTATTTTGGTGGCTTATCAGAACCCAACTTCAACAGGTTTTATTTAGACCGATTAGATGATCTCATCAATGACATACAAAAAGCTAAAGCGTCTGGAAGAAAAATTATTCTAATTGGCGTGAGCTTTGCTTTATTGGATTTAGCAGAACAAGTAAAACAAATTGACTGGAATGATGTCATCGTCATGGAAACCGGTGGTATGAAGGGCCGCAAAAAGGAGATTATAAGATCAGAGCTCCATGACCGGTTAATAAAAGCATTTAACGTCAAGAGCGTACATTCAGAGTACGGCATGACAGAATTACTATCACAGGCCTATGCTTCTAAAAATGGCATATTAAAGCCGATCAACACAATGAAAGTTTTACCGGGTCAATTATCAGATCCATTATCCTATACAGTATACGGGCAGCAGTGTCAGTTGAGGATCATTGACTTAGCTAATATCTATTCATGCTCATTTTTATCGACTGAGGATATAGGTCGAGTATATACTGACGGGTCATTCGAAGTACTGGGGCGTATGGATAATAGTGAAGTCAGAGGATGCAATCTACTCTATACAGAAAAGAGTCAGAAATAACTATGAGAGGCATTCTAATTTCTCGCTTTGGGCATCACCCTCGTCCTTACGTCCTCAGGTCGCTTTTAAGAGTCTGAAAATAGCCATCTTAAAGATCCCAAGTCTTGCTCTTTTGAGCGATATCTTCGAAAAAAAATACTTACGGAGTCAGGCTACCCTTGATGCCATCTTCAAAGACTAGACCGCTGCACTGCTTGATAATTTTACTTTATACTTCCTGCTACATCGGTCGCGTAGCACTTGAGGCTATACTCTCTCTTCAGCACTCGTCTAAAGTAAAACTCTCTAAGCTCTAGCTCTTTTCAGACGACATCAAGTGTAGCCTATGGCTATGCGCGTATTT
>SLDF01000096.1 GCA_007125435.1 Saprospiraceae bacterium | reverse complement strand
CAGTTACTGATGACTGCGGCAATTCGGCACAGACATCTGCTACATTTACTATAGAAGATACTACCCCTCCTCTTTTGATTAACACCGCAGAAGATATGACTGTAGAGTGTGATGGTAATGGCAATACTGATCAGCTCAATGATTGGTTGAGTAATAATGGCGGAGCAATTGCTGATGATGATTGCTCTGATGTCACATGGTCTAATAACTATAGTCCTTCCCAGTTTATAAGCAGCTGTGGTGCTACCGGAAGTGTATTAGTAAGATTTGTAGCGACAGATGAGTGCGGTAATTCTTCTTATACTGAATCTAGTTTCATTATTGAAGATAATAGTCCCCCTACAATAGAAATAATAGATCCTGTATACAATGGATTAAGCTCAGGTGACATACTTTATGTCGAATGCCAAGCCAATGATGAAGACTGGGATATCCCTGAAGGTACCATAACTTCGGTTATGAGTACAGATATTTGTAGTGATGATGTTGATTTGATTTTTGATGAAGATATAGTGACCGATTCTGACTGCAATATAGATGGATATTTTTATGACTTAAGGCGTGTATGGGTGGCTACAGATGATTGTGGTAATAAAGACTCAACTATAATAATTGTAAGAGTGCAGGATACGACGCCTCCTGTTTTTGACAATATTCCGAGTGATATTACAATAAGTTGTTCAGAAGATTATCCATGGCCTCCAATAATAGATTGCCATGCCTCTGAGGAAACAATGCAAGACCCATCTGCTATAGTTGTTACAGATCAATGTGAATGTCCATCTGTGTCTACTAGTGAAGTTATCATAGGTGAAATTTGTAATGAAAGCTATGGTGTACTTCGCACTTGGACTGCTGTTGATAATTGTGGTAATATTTCAACTGCTTCGCAATCCTTAACAGTAGTGCGAGAAAATCATCTGGAGCTAACTACTGCCCACCCAGTTTTATCACTACATTCACCATATGATAGTATCAATGTATCTTGTGAAGGTGTTGAAGAGTTGCCCCTTTGGATACAGCTTCTTGATGAAGGCACTATCGAAGTAGCGAATGTTTGTCAAGGTCAACAAATACAAGTCAATTATGGATATTTTGACCAAACGGACTACAGCACCCCATGCAGAGAAAGAGGTCACCTTAAACACATCCTAGTCGTATGGACAGTACAGGATTTATGTGGTTTTTCAAAGCAGCTATGGTACGATATCTTTTTGATAAATGACTTTCTACCTGATATTACAGGTGACCATACTGTCTGTAATATTAATCATGCCCAAATCGATGTCTCTGCCATGTGTACGGATAACTTTGATATTACTTTTGAAGACCAAGTGCTGCCCTCTTCGTGTATTCAAGGTGAAGATGATATAGTCAGGCATTGGAAAGTAGTCGACGAATGCGACAATGTCGCCACTTTTGAACAACTAGTTTTATCCAATCCATTAGAAGACAATATTGAGGTTAACAATTCAATTATTGATTTGGAATCCGATACACTATTTCTCGACTGTTCTCAGAGACTGCAAATGGATGATATCACATTGTTCAGCTCTTGTGGCGATGCTCTTTCAGCCGATTTTAGCTCAACAGTCATGGAGGATGGAGATTGTGTTCAGGATGGCTTTCTAGAAACAGTAAATCATCATTGGATAGCCAACGATATTTGTGGAGATATCATTGAGGTCAATGTAGTCGTTCAGTACAGCATAGATGAGCCACCCATTTTTGACACAACTACTCCTGATATCACAATAGATTGTCAGGATAATTGGATGCCATCTTTGATTAATAGTTGCTCAGGAACAGAAATTGATTTATTAAGTCAGGACTTAATTCAATCACAGGATTGCCCAAAGGTCGAAACTTACAATAGAACATTTATAGCTACTGATCTTTGCGGTCAGACTTCTGAAGCAAGTTACAAAGTGACGATCAAAAACGATCTAGGCATCGACTTCATTGGAGTAGACGAAGTTGTATATTGTGATGACCCTATTGAGAATATCTCGGCAATAGATAGATGTTCCGGTGAAGATATTGACTTTAGTATTGACGACTCTATTGATGAAAGTGTTTGCAGTGATGGGCTTATCATCAGGCGGACTTATACCGCTGAAAATAGTTGTGGAGAATCATTCTCAATAGGTCAAATCCTTTACCAAGATGATAATATCTCCCCTCAATTGATTTTTGATCATCCTCTATATGGAACCTTACCTAACCAAAGTACGATCCATATAGAATGTTACGAGGACAACGCAGAACTGGACTTTGAACGAGGTGTAAGAGTTGAACATATCAATGTACTTAACGAATGTGAATGGACCGTTGAATTTGATGAGCAAATCATTGAAGAAAGTGATAATTGCGCTCTTGATGGCTATATTAAATTAGTGAAATATTCCTGGACAGTAACAGACATTTGTGATAACAGCTCAACCTTTCACCTTTTTGCAAAGGTGGTGGACAACACTCCTCCTGTATTCATCCACCCTCCCACTGATACTGTCATCTACTGTGGCCATTTGCCAGCTTTCGAACCTATTGAGGTATCAGATGACTGTGGTGTTATCGACCAAACATTAAGAGAAGATCGCTTTGATGAATCTGTTGATTTTATAAAAATGTTTAGGTCTTGGATAGTAATAGATGCCTGTGGTAATCGGTCTGTTCACACTCAAAGATTAGAGTATTACAGGCCAAGTAGATTTGACTGCAATATATCAGGACAAATAAGCCCTAACTGTAATAGTAAGGGTAATGCCTTAGAAGTAGAAGTAAGAGGGGGAGTCGAGCCATTATCTTACGAGTGGTCTTTTAGTGGTGGTGTAACCAATATTTCCAGTGGACAAAACACACCACACATCCAATATTCTCATGGTTTTAATGATGGTACAATTGGCGTACTAGTCACCGATAGTAATGGATGTACTACTTATTGCGAAGTCAATATTTCATGTCAACCACTAGGTCTTGATGACCACCAAATATCCTCTATAACTATTGACGAAAGTGAATTAAACACTTTTGTATATCCTAACCCTGCCCAACACAATGCAGTTTTAAATATTTATGCCCCAAAAACAGAAGCGTACGATATTCACATTATTCAACAAAGTAGTGGTATAGAAATTTACCATCAACAATTATCTGCCTTTAAAGGACACATGACTGTCGACCTTACTCTAATACACCTACAGCCTGGAGCATACCTGATAGAGGTTATAAATAATAAAGACGGTTCATCAGCACAAAATCTCCTCATTAAATTGTAGGCAATTCTCACACATTGCAATAGTAGTAGTTAGGAACAGTATCTCTATCCAGGGATACTGTTCCATTTTACAGCACTATCAAAAGACTGACTTTCTGAATAGTCATATTCCATTAGATATAGAACCCATTTTGTTGGGTATCAGTATGGACAAAATTATGGATTTATGTTACCGCTTTTGAGAGGTAGTAACAAAGATTTATCGCTGCCGAGACAAAGGCCGTTTATGTTTTATCAAGTGGTCGGTGGTTTATTCTTTATTTAGGTTGATGATGACGTAAAGTCACAGTCAGCTCTGTGCCCTCACGAAAAGCACAAGTGAAAAGTCCCTGGCATCATATAATCGTAGTCACAGTGGCCTGGTCGAACTTGAATAAATTTGCCACACCTGAATCCTGGTGATATTTACCAACTTCGTTATAGCTTTCAAGGTTATTCTAATTGAAGTAGGATGTTAGTTTAGTATTAAAAAATATTTATCACTACTTTTGCCACCATCAGCAGGATAAACAATGTAATTTTTCGATATTCAACGATCTTGAAAAATAGATTGTATGAAAATTATTCAAGTATTTTGGAGGAAGATATACAATGCCAATAGCCATTCGTACCATATTATTAGCCCTTGTTGTCATGTTCACTGTAAGTAAAGTAGCCGTGGCACAGACTAACTTGCCATGGCAGTCGGACAACTACGAAATTCGTCACTTCTCCAGATTAGATGGCATGACACATCGCAATGTCATTG
>SLDF01000333.1 GCA_007125435.1 Saprospiraceae bacterium | reverse complement strand
CTATCCGACCGCTCTTCTAGATACTTTTGTAACGACAGAGCGATATGGTTACATCGCCAACTGGGGGCTTATGACAGAAAACCCAAATTATACCCCACGTGAAAACGAATACGTCATTGGAGCCAGCATAGCTTTTAAAGAGTTAAAAAGCGATAAGGTACATTGGGCATATCCATTCGTAGCTATGAGGGATGGCATTGTACTTGAAGTCCCCTACCAGGTTAACAGTCTCAATCTCAAAGCAAAAATTGATGGTGACCTGGCCAACAGATTATTCTTACCTTCTAGAGAAGATTACACAGAGCGTTTTGAGGTCAGTCTGGGAGAGTCCTTTGAGTTCATGGGGTACACCCTTCGCATCAACAAGTTTCAGCAAAAAGCTCGACACCCTTTCTACGACAGTGAGCCCGGTGACGTATCTGTCGGCGCTGATATTAGTATCTATGATGAGTTCGGCGAACACATAGATAACGTTTTTCCTGTCTTCATCATAAGAGACAATCAGAGTTTCAGAGTATTAGACCTTTCTCAGGAGATGGAGTCATTGATAGAATTAGCTGATATCAATCCCAACACAGAGCGATTCACTCTAAACTGCTACCACAAAGACTTAAAAAATATGGAAGTCCCGCTACTTATAGCTGAAAACTCTAATAGATCAGACTGGCTAGTACTGGAAGCTATTGTTTTTCCGGGTATTAACTTTGTATGGGTGGGGAGCATCATGATGTTGCTGGGTTTGTTTCTTGGAATATACGGAAAAGTGAGAAGACCATCTTAAAAGAGTAATCAGAAGCTTATGAGCATCAAGTCGATTGGTATCATTGGTACAGGGAAAGTGGGACAGGCTTTTGCTCTGGCCTTGCACCGCCAAGGATTGAAGGTCTCACACTTAGTCAATAGGTCCATCGCAAAGGCACAGCAACTTGCCAAAGATATACCAGACAGTAGGGCTTCATCTTCTTTACCTGATGATATTGACTGCTGGCCTTCACTCTGGATCATTTGCGTCAACGACGATAATATAACCCAAGCGATCAAAGAAATAGCCAGACTCAATGCCAACGCTCTGGTATGCCACACATCAGGCAGTTTCAATACTAAGTCAATGCACCATCTACTCCCTCACCTCAGTGTTCTTTATCCCTTACAAACTTTTTCTGAAGGAAAGGCAATAGATTTCCAGACTATTCCTCTTTGCATATATGCACCAGACGAGGCCTTGATTACAAAGATCAAGTCACTTGCGCATTGTATCAGTAACAATATTACCGTCATAAATGATGAAGATCGTCAGATACTGCACCTCTCAGCTGTATTTATAAATAACTTCACTAATGCTATGATACACTGTTCCCAGCAAATCTTGAACAAGGGCAACCTGTCACCGGATTTGCTGATGCCATTGCTCTATGAAACAGTCGAAAAACTAACAACCCTATCATCGGCAGACGCCCAGACCGGACCTGCCATCCGCGGCGACCAGACCACCATAGACAACCATATGAAAACACTGGCTAACTATCCTGAAATTTACAGTCAGATGTATAGATTAATGACTGACTATATCCAAAAACACATCCGTAATTAAAATACCATGAGAATAATAGGCGAAATACCACATCCCATCATGAAGATTACCGTTTTCAAGTTAGAAAACAGATTCAATGTCGCTTTTGAAACCCCTGAATGTATCCAAACTTTCAAAATAAGACAAGTCGAAGGCATCGATAACTTTGAAGATATCAAGGCTTTGATTGATGAAAACTTTATAGAGATTGTTGCTCAGCGTTTTAGCCCTATGATCGGGCAGATATCATCGGCATTAGCGGGTTTCCTCTCCCCTGATCAAGATGACGAGTTTGATCATATTATTTGAAAGTCACACCCCATCACTGTATACCGATACTATCCTTTATGTATCTAAAATAAGCTTGAGCCTGTTGACTCTGCTGGATAGCTATGAACACATCCTTATATTCTTCTTGTGACATGCCGTATTCCTGGACGAGCGCCTTCATCTCATCTTCCTTAGCAGCCTGATGCTCTTCCACCTTGGGAAGAATATCTGAGTACTTTTTGTGCGGTTCGTACGGAATCTGATTAAATGTCTCAGGTTGTTGCCTCATTTTTTGAATCTGATTAAACTCCTCCGGTGTCAGACCACTAGATTCTATAATCCTTACCAGTTCCTTTTGCCCCTGTTCAGCCTTAGGCCTGATGGCATTAAAAGCTTCAGCAAAACGCACCATTTTTTCATAAGTCAATCCCGCTGGTAAAGGCCCTGTGGGCTTACCGGCCTGCTCGCGCTGTGGCTGAACATCTGCCTTTTCCTGCTCATCTTGTTTTTCAGTTTGACAAGCGGTCATAGCAAACCCGCCGATCGTTAAGGCCAGAATCAAGATATACTTCATTGTTTGACTCGTTATCACATCTATCATATTTACTGATTTTATCTATTAATTACAAAAATACCAATTATCCCTGACCTTACCACTTTCTGCACCAAAAGCTGTTTGTAATGTTATAGGGTTGGTTGGTTTCATGAGTTTAAAGAAACTTTGGGCGTGCCCTCCAATCCCTTTCACCCCAATGCCGTGGGATGAAAGGGATGGGAGGTCGGGCTTTACGCTTGTATTCCTGACTGTCTCATGGGCAGTCACTATGTATCTAGTGGCTCCCTCCGGTTGCCCCTATCGCCATGTTCCTGCTTGCCATTCGTCAGCCACTCATATCGCTGCTATCCCTCACGCAGTCAAGTGTGAATTATGATGGCTATAGACCGATGACGAGACAGAGGCGCTCTACCTCTGGACAAAAGAGCGTCTTATTTAACCTGATAAAGTATAATGATCTTTTTATCCTAGTCCTTAAATAATTGCATGATTATACCTTACTACTCCTAATTCGATCAAACTGAAAAACACACTAAAATCCAAAGCACTTTCTATGAAGTAAATCATTCTTCCCCATGAAGAGGCATAGATTCCTACAATAAATATATTTATTTTTTAAAATATGTTCACCTCGCTACAAATGGAATTTTATTGTAACTACCTCAAAAACAAATACTTTAAACGCTTCATGGCAAAATGAGTATCAGTTTTTTATAAGTGTGAGATAAAAAAAACTTATTAAAAATATTCCAACTTTGACAAATAGCACTATATTTGCTCTAGAGATGATAATAATCTTTGCGAGGTTAATGATAAGTTAATAGCTTCAATAATGTTGGATTCATATTTAAAGTCATTATCTTAGCAATCTCAATTCATTCATAAAACACTTAAAATATCAAATTATAGCGAATAACTTTTACACGTAAACACAGATTCTATTTTTTAACTTAATTAAAGTGTTTTACTATGCAAGTTAATTCGCTTAGTGATCAGGAACTGATCAACAGATATTTGGGTGGTGATCAAGGCGCCTTCGCTGTACTTCTTGAAAGGCATAAATCAAAGATTTACACTTCCATTTATTTATTTGTAAAAGACAAAGCTCTGGCTGAAGATATCTTTCAAGATGTGTTCATAAAGATTATTGATACCCTGCGCAAAGGAAGATATAACCATGAAGGCAAGTTCCTTCAGTGGGCCATGAGGATTTCATACAATATGTGTGTAGATCACTTCAGAAGAAACAAGAGAAGACCAAAGTTCTCCCCTACTGAAGATTTTGACATTTTGGATATCCTTGCTCAACCAGATCCTAACAAGGAACAACAAATTATTAAAAGTCAGACTCACAAAAAAGTCAGAGAGTTGGTTGACCAATTACCTGACGAGCAGAGAGAAGTCGTTATCTTGAGACATTATGCTGACTTGAGCTTTAAGGAAATAGCAGCCCTTACTGGTGTCAGTATCAATACGGCATTAGGTAGAATGAGATACGCCTTGATCAACATCAGAAAGATGCTTGAAAACAAAGAATACGTACTGCAATAGATTTTTCAAACGAGAAAAACAGCTTGCATTGGCTTATACTATGTATAATCCAGCTGTAGCATCTACACTAATTACAGACACTG
>SLDF01000108.1 GCA_007125435.1 Saprospiraceae bacterium | reverse complement strand
GCTGCGCTCGCGTTTATAGCAAAGCTTCTATTGGAGATCTTTCGGAATCTTGTTAGTCAAGAGTTTTAATGCAAAAAGAACATGAAAGCTTCCATACACCTTCAAGCCTAAACAGCGCAAAACAAGGAGTGCTTGAGCGTAAACAGCAAACGGAGGCGATAGCCGATCGTTTGCATAAACAGCGAAGCGTAAACAACCCGCAACTCGCAACACGCAACTCGTTTCTGCGTGAGGGATAGCAGCGATATGAACAGGTGTGACATAGTTAGTGGAGCGCTGGAGGGAGGGGCGACCGAACGGAAGCCACTCAAAACAGCTGCGACACTCTATGACAGACCTGTGAATACAAGCGAATAGCCCGACCTCTCCCCTCCAATATTTTTTATATTTTTACGTCAATATTCATGGGGAGAGGGCACGCCCAAAAAATCATGTGTACCACAAATAGACGTATAAAACTAAGCGAATACACAAATAAAAAGATATGCTAGGATTAAAATTGCCGACGGATCCGAGGTGGGTCAATCTCGCGGAGAAGTCGCTGGAAGAGGTGCTGACGGATCATGCTTACTGTGAGCAGAAGGCTGCGACGGCGTGCATCACATTAATACAATTGTTTCCGGATTATGAGGATATGGTGGAGCAACTGGTGCCAATCGTGACGGAGGAATGGGGACACTTCAGGATGGTACTGGCTGAGCTAAAAAAGCGGGACTTGAAGCTGGGGAGACAGCGTAAGGACGAGTATGTTAATGCGCTACTGGACTTTCAAAAGAAAGGGGGAAGCCGAAATGACAGACTGGTGGAGCGGCTCCTGGTCTGTGCTCTGATAGAAGCGCGGAGTTGTGAGCGATTCAGAATGCTATCATTACATCTCGACTCTGAAGAACTGAGACAATTCTACCACAAATTCATGGTTGCGGAGGCCGGGCATTACAGGCTTTTTATTGATCTGGCTAAGCAGTATGGTGGAGATGACTATGTCAAGGGGCGATGGCAGGAGTATCTGGACTTTGAAAAAGAACTGATGGCCTCGCTGGAGATCAGGGGGGATCGGGTGCACTAATAAAGTAACCCCGGCTAAGAAGCCCTATCTATTTGAAGAGTCTATCAAATGTATAGCTGTACTTCAGGATGAGGGCCTGATCGCCGGAAATCGGCCGTATCAGGTCTCTACCGATACGCGTATCGGCAAAGAAATTTTCATTCCATACTATGAATAGGTCGTGGCCATCCTTAAAATTGTACCGGAGTCGGAAGTTGTTAAAAAACTGATCTACAGTACTATTATACTGTGTAATCCATGATATGGAGAGGTGTAAGTCCAGCGCAAAATTGACCTGAAATCTGGCGACGTGAATATTGTTGTACAAATCATCGGCCTTGAACCTGAGCCGATTGAAACTATAGTGGCCTCTGATCTCCCAGTGTCGACCTAGATTGAACGTCGGTGTGAATGCTGCTGTAAAACGACGTCCACCAAAGAAACCGCCCTCTGAGAGTTGAACTGTGGATCTGATATTGCGAAAAGTCGGCGGAAAGTAATTGATCCCCGCTGTGGCAAACTGATATATACCATCAGATATGACTACACCTTCGCCAAAGTCTAGAGGTGATTCCAGGAATTCGTAATTGTAGTCGGCGAACAGATTCCAATCTACGCCGCTGAATGTACGCAGTGTCATGTTGGACTGAAGTGTAATGGTCTCCCATTTGAGCGAGGTAGGGTTCAAAAAAGCGCTATAATCCAACAATGACCATCGGCGGTACTGAAACCACTCAGATTTGTCCTGAGCAAAAGCACCATAATTGATGCTTCCATAAAAGTTGTGAAAGTAGCTCCTGTCGACAAAGCCTACGCCCGGGTCAAAAAGTCTGCCCGAATAGACATAACCAAGACGGTGGTGCCAGTCATCGGTCTGACGATTTTCCCACAGGAAGGTATAGCGTCCTGTCTCAATACCAAGCGTTTGGTCCCCTGAGGCAACCTCCATAGTCTGAGCGGCAGAGAGGAGGAAGTAGTGATTGCCCACCGGATTGAGCATGGCATCGACACCGAAGGCATAGTTTTGGAGGTTTTGTGAAATACGGTTGGTAGCCATGAAGCCGATGAAGCTTCTTTCATTTAAGATTCTTGTACGCATCCTGACGACACCAAAGTTTTCGGATTGCTGAGGTGGCAGGTTGGGTGTGTTGGTAGATGCTGATTGCATATTGAGCACACCTATGTCCGTGTTTTCATTGAGTTTACCAGTCAGGCGCAGGCCACCATAGACCGGTGTGAGCTGTCCATCATTAATACCGATGCGCCTACTGTAGAAAAGCTGCGTATTGTTGCCCATATTAAAGTCAAAAAGACCGGCAGCCTCCTGAAAAAAGAGTCGCTTCTCCGGAAAGAATAAGGAAAACCGGGTCAGGTTGACTAACTGATCATCGGCTTCTACCTGGGCAAAGTCAGGATTGACAGATACATCCAATGTCAAGTAAGAGCTTACACCTATCTTGGCGTCAAGACCTATCTGGCGATTGTAGTCGACCTGTGGCTCAAATGTATTTTGATCTGAAAGCACATAAGATCTGGCTCTTGAACCCAGGACATAGGGTGTAAGCCAGAAAAGCCTGGGGCGTGGTATACTGTCCAGTACAACAGGTTGCTTAAAAGACGGCTTGCTCATAGGGTCAATGACATTGAGCGGAATAGCGGGAAACTGATGCACCTCCTGATGATGCTGAAGGGTGCGAGCAGCACTAATACCCATGTATATCTTACCGTCTTTGGCCGGTTTGAAGCGCAGGTTATACATGGGAATCTTCATCTCGTAAAACCAACCTTCGTCATTGACCACAGAAACAGCATCCCATATCATATTGAAGTCAGCATTGAAGGTTGCTATACCCAGATCAACAGCATCATTGCTGACAGCAGCGTCGTACCGACTGCCTAAAGGATAGATGGAGAACACCAGTGCATTTTGCCGATCAAACCGACTATCGACGTGGAAGGTCATCCAATCATCACCACGCCAGCCATCCCTGACAAGGTTTCTGGCAACTAATGTCTTAGGGTCTTCAGTATAGCAGCGGCCGGCGATGTAAAGAAAATCATCATCATAAGTCACCAACAGCTCCGTCTTCTCACTTGGCTCCATGCCCCATACAGGTCTGTACACGATAAATGGCACAGAATAAGCATTTTCCCAGGCTGGTTCATCGCTGATACCGTCTAATGTAATTTCACCTGACAGCTTTTGTATGGGAATAGGTGGTTGCTTGAGATAAGCTGCATCTTGCGCCATGACGGCAAGAGATCCCAAGGTCATTCCAAAAATAACACCCCATTTAAAAATCAATTCTACCACTTATGTATCTGAAGAAACATTGCGACTGCAAAGAAATATATTTTTGTGCAATATGTAAAGGTATATACCACTGTAAGTTTTGTATGACATCCGAAAAAGTAATGTTAATAAAATCCTCCATGTTTATTTGGCTTCTGGTCTGTATGGATATGATGGCTTTATTTGTCTTACATGAGGCTTGTCAGTCATCTCATCGACTGGAGAAATACCTACAGATATGATTGAGACAACCCATGCTTATCTCATAGGGAATTGATATATTGGGGGCTCAAATCCGAGTAGTAAATGTCTTATTTTAATAATGCGGAAAGGTGGTCCATGATCAAGGCGGCAGCATTGTATCTCGATGCCTTCCTGGGGGATACGCTGGCTGATGGCATCGGCAGCGACTCTGCAGTGTGGACGGCTCAGCTCGAAGCATTAGCCGCTCGAATGGTCGATTATAAATGTGGCGGTATTGCAAGACGGATCAGGATCGGCATAGAGCAAATGAATAAAGAGGCTGAGCACTGGCCGGAAGTATCTGCCAGACTTTGTGGCCAACTCATCATTTTCAGTAAAAAGATATTAGCTACAGAGGATGACGATTTGGAAGATATTGCAGAATGGCTGATATGGTCAGGCTGGTCCATACAGCAAAAACAAATCATGCATAAAAGACCAATTAATGACCAGTGGATTGTACTGGGGCACTCCAGACAAAAAGAAGAGAACCTAAGGGTTCACCGCACCTGGCTCTATGGTCAACAGTGTAAAAAGTATGGCCTGCATATAGAATACCTGATTGGCTTTAACCAACCTGATGTATACTGGACTGTTGGTAAATATTACGACGGTGATATGATTTACTATCCGGGCAAGTACAATACCAGGGTAATGCCTTTCCGCATCAATAATGACGCTTTTGCTAAATGGCCAAAAGATAGCGGATATAGTATAGAGCAAGTAAAAGCCTATACGACCAACCTCTTATCCACTTTTCCATTAGTAGATAATATCCCCATTCACCTTAAAGCATGCAGCATCTTAGTAGATGATAAAAAAAGAGTTGAGATCAAGGATGACACAGGTCAAATGGGACAAATCCGAGTAGAACAAGGCCATTTCAATAAATTAATAGCACTTGCCGGTGAAGGTCAGGTCTCCATCTTCGGTGAACTTAACGATGGTCAACTGGTTTTACATTCCATTGGATTTCAAGGCGAGATACATGCTCTGATATGACTATTATGGGTACACATCAAAAAGACAATACATGGATTCATTGACTCAGATCGTACTGGGCGCCTCTATGGGAGAAGTCGTTTTAGGGAAGAAACTAGGTAACAGGGCATTGCTGTGGGGTGCTATAGCAGGCACTATTCCGGATCTGGATGTCATACCCGGAGCTTTTATGGGTACAGAAGCCAATTTGATATTTCACAGAGGGCCTACACATTCTATTGTATTCTGTGTACTGGCACCGCTGCTCTTCGCAGGACTGGCCAAATGGTTTTATAAGAGCACGCTTTATCAGAAACAAAGTTATAAATGGGTTCAGACCTTTCTAGCTTTGCTTGTGCCAATTCTGCCAGCGATTCTATTGCTGTATGGTTTGTCAAGTGGTGCTTTATCCATGCCGTTATTGGTGCCCGTTGTCGTATTGCTTATCCTCGCATACATCATGTGGAGATATCTGTATGACAACTATCTATCTGCACGTGTGTATGTTGAAGAAGTGGATTATTGGCAGTGGTATCTTATGTTTTTTCTAGGGTTCATTACGCATGTCATCCTGGATGCTTTTACGACATATGGTACACAGCTTTATCTGCCGTTTTCGGACTACCGAGTGTCGTGGGATGTTATTAATGTTGTAGATCCACTTTACACTGTTCCATTTATGTTGTGCTTATTTGTCGTGACGAATTTTAAAAGGTCTGATCGGCGCAGAGCGGTTTGGAACTACGCCGGTATCCTGATCAGCAGCGGATATATTGCACTGTGTGCCTATCACAAAGACATTACCAATAAAAAATTTGAACGTTTACTCAGTGAGCAAGAGATCAAAAGCGAGCGGTTTATGTGCACCCCTACCCCATTTAATAATATACTGTGGTACTGCCTATGTGAGACATCGACAACATTTGAAACAGCGCATTTTTCACTATTGGACGCACAAAACCGACAGATCTGTTTGCAAACGTATGAAAAAAGTACCGAAAACCCTCCTGAAGTATCTCCTGTGAGAACTTTACAATGGTTCTCTAACGACTACCTATTTATGAAGTCGATCAATGAGGCAGAATGGCAATTGGCTGACCTTAGGTTTGGGCACTTTGACTTTGATTGTAAAGGGGATATGGTACCGCCTGCCTTCAGCTTTAGATTAAGAGAGAGCAGCGATGATGGCTGGCATTTAGAGCAAGATGATTTTGAAGTGGATGACTTTTCGGAAGCCTGGCAATCCTTCGTCGCTAGAGTAAAAGGTAATTGAGGGCATGCCCTCAATTACCTTTTTGCATTTTTCTAGTAAACGTCGTCAGATCAAGCTGGTTCTATCTTAAATCCTGCTTCCTTTACTTTCGCCATCACATCCTGAGCAGAAGCAGTTGCTGCTTCGACCGTCAAAATCTTATTTTTATTTGCGGTATCTACTTTCCATTCCGCTATACCATCCACCTCATTGAGAAAAGGTGTGACGGTCGCTATGCAGCCTCCGCACTTTATATTGGTTTTGAATTTTAGGGTTTTGTCACTATTCATTTGCTAAAAAATTAATGGTTATTGAGGTTAAACCCGGATTATGCATTAGAAAATCTATTACGGCTTCAAATGTCTTCAAAATAAGGCGCTTTGCTTGATTTTGTTCAATCACCGTAGGGGAAACTATGGCTCATTCACAAAATCACTTATTTTTTCGCCATTTTAACCCTCATTACGAATTTCCAATGCATATTCCGGGTATAAACAATGGAATCTGTTTAGCTTTGGTTTTTCAATTAGCTCACTTTTTATACTTCAACCTTAAACTATTGCTCACTACACTCACACTACTCAGTGCCATCGCACCACCGGCAAGCATAGGATTCAGCAAGAACCCACTAATTGGATATAATATACCTGCGGCAATAGGGATACCAATCAGATTGTAAATAAATGCCCAAAACAGGTTTTGCCTTATCGTCCGGACTGTAGATTTAGACAATCTAATAGCATCGTGTATTTTCATCAAGTCAGAGGATATTATGGTCATTTTGGCGACTTCCATAGCGATATCACTGCCTTTACCCATGGCTATGCTCACATCTGCCTGAGCCAGAGCAGTACTGTCATTAATGCCATCTCCGACCATAGCTACGACTTTGCCTTTAGCTTGTAATGCTTTCACATATTCGGCTTTATCTTCCGGGAGTGTTTCTGCCTTGAAGTGTTTTATGCCTACTTTTTCAGATACAGATTGAGCGGTAGTGGCAGTATCTCCGGTGAGCATATGCACCTCGATGCCGGATGCCATTAATGCTGATATGGCTTGTGAAGATGTTGACTTAATCTCATCGGCAATCGCCAATATTGCTATCACCTTCTTACTATTGGCAAACCATATCACCGTCTTTGCTTCAGTGCCCCAGCTATTAGCTTTACTTAATACGGCCTCATCGATGGGTACATTATTATCCTGGAGTAATCGCTTGTTGCCAATAAAATACTGCTCGTCATCAATGAGGGCGCGAGCACCTTTCCCGGTTATACTCTGAAACTCAGAAATAGGCAAGGTGTCCAAATCACCAAAAAACTGAACAACGGCATCGGCCAGTGGGTGTTCTGACTGCTTCTCTATGCTGTAAAGGATGCACTTGTACGATAGGTCTTCTTCGAGCCAATGGTCATCCGTTACCACAGGTTTACCCTCGGTGATGGTGCCTGTCTTGTCCAGGACTACGGTATTTACTTTTTTGGCAATCTCCAGGCTCTCAGCATCCTTGATCAATATGCCTTGCTCTGCCCCTTTACCTACGCCTACCATTATGGCAGTCGGGGTAGCCAGACCCAGCGCACACGGGCAAGCAATAACTAATACGGTGATGAGTGCCAAAAGTCCTTGAGTAAAAGCGTTATCGCCGCCAAAAATATTCCAAACAATAAAAGCTAAAACAGCAATGACCATTACAATCGGCACAAAAACAGAAGCAATCTTATCCACCAGTTTCTGCACCGGTGCTTTGCTACCCTGAGCGTCTTGCACCATCTTAATGATCTGTGCCAGCATGGTCTCCTTCCCCACTTTATCAGCAGCAAATACAAAACTTCCTTTTTGATTGATCGTACCTGCATATACGGCATCCCCTTCTTGTTTGAATACCGGTACAGGTTCTCCGCTGAGCATGCTTTCATCCACATACGAATCACCCGATGTCAATCGACCATCTACAGCGATTTTCTCGCCGGGCTTTATTAAGATCTTATCACCTATATTGACATCTTCTATAGGTACTTGTTGTTGGTGTTGATCAGAGTCTATTATAGTTACCGTTTTGGGCTGGAGACCGATCAGCTTCTTGATGGCTGAAGAGGTCTTACCTTTGGCCTTCTCTTCTAAGAGCTTACCAAGCAATATAAAGGCTATGATAACGGCTGCCGCCTCAAAATAGACATGGGCCTCTAGCCCTTGATCAAGCCACACTTGCGGAAACATCGTATTAAATGCACTAAAAATATAAGCAACGCCGGTACTTAATGCTACCAGAGTATCCATATTTGTAGATCGGTTCTTAGCCTGTTTCCAGGCATTGATAAAAAAGTCCCGTCCTAGCCAGAGTACAACTGGAGTGCTTAATACCCACATAATCTCATCTGCAAAGGGCATATTCATGAAGAACATACCAATAATCACTACCGGTGTAGAAAGAGCCAGTGCCCAATAGGTCTTCTTTTTGAGCTTTTCGAATCGCTCATCTTGCGCTTGCTGTAGAACATCGTCTTCTGCCTCTTCTTCCTCAATGATGATGTCATAGCCGGCTTCCTGTACCGCACTTTTCAATGCTGGAGGCTGTACAATATCAGGGATATATTCTAGTGACACTTTAGCATTTGCGTAATTGACGCTGGCACTTATGACACCAGCATTCGCCTTTAGCACATCCTCTACACCCACAGCACAAGAAGCACAGGTCATCTCAAGCACAGGAAAAGATGTTTTAACTGATGGCACATTATAGCCCAGGTCACGGACTACCTTTACTGCCTCCTGTATAGCTGCAGGACGATCTGTCCCTATGACCAATCTGCTATTATTAACCTCCACTCTTTTTGCATCCACTCCTTTTAGTCCAGATAAACCTTTGTCAACTATGAGGGCACAATGCTCGCTATCGACACCCTCCAAAGGGATGGACACTTCCTTTTTTATATCAACCATTCGATTTGTCATTTATAGCTGCAAAGATCGTGAATAAGATATGATATCCGTTATATGATTTTGGAAAAGAGTTACATGATTACTGTGTATTATTTTTTGTTAAAGAGGGCATCACCCTACGGGTCGCTACGTTCCAGGGCTCCCTAAACGGTCGGCCTCAGCTTCGCTATTGCTACGCTGAGTCTGGCTCCTGCGTCGCCACCCTTACACATCGCTGATGCAATTCAGATGAAAAAACATGGTCTTGAAGCATGAGTATCAAAATACACGGATGTCATATGGGTTTTAGATGATGTTAGTATTGTACTCTCTTAACACTGAATTATGCATTGGAAATTCGTAATTAGGGTTAAACCTCATCTAGCGGCTTTCGCTTTTTTATCTTTATTTTTTTGAAGTGGCTCGGTGTCAGGCCAGTGACTTTCTTGAATTGACTACTAAGGTGTGCCACACTTGAATAGTTGAGCTTAAAGGCAATCTCACTGAGAGACAGCTCACCATAAACGAGGAGTTCTTTGACCTTTTCAATCTTTTGAGCGATGTAATATTTCTCAATCGTCGTCCCTTCTACCTCAGAAAACAAATTTGACAGATATGAATAGTCGTGGTGTAAATTTTCACTGATCAAGTCTGACAGATTTTCTTTGAGCTCACTGTTTTTGTGGTGTACGATATCGATGATCAGGGTTTTTATTTGCTCTATGAGTCTACTCTTCTTATCATCAATGAGCTCGAAACCGTATGACATTAATTGCTCGTTGATGATTGCTTTTTGTTGGTCAGTGATCTCACCTTCAATGTCCACGACCCCTAGTGCCATACTTTTGGGTGTAAACCCCAGCTCCTCAAGCGCAGTATTCACCACCATGATGCAGCGGTTGCAAACCATATTTTTAATATACAACTTCATAATGTATCCATTAACTTTGACCAAATCGTAACATACTCGTCACCAATCTTGATGCATCAGCGCTGCGGATTGGGCGGTGTAGCGAAGCGGAGCCAGACTCGATGTAGCGAATGCGGAAACGAGGCCGAGCGAATAGCGAGCCCCGAAGCGAGTCTGAAAAAAGCCGTCGTATGATCTAAGTCATAGCTATTTTGAGTGAGATCGAAGAATAAAAAATACGCGCATAGCCATAGCTACGTAAGTATTTTTTTCGAAGATATCGCTCGAAAGAGCAAGACTTGGGATCATTAAGATGGCTATTTTCAGACTCTAAAAAGCAACCCGCAACGAAGTGCATGGGGATGCCCGCACAACAAACAGCCTACTTCAACATCACAACAAGCATATGCTAGTGTCATCACCGACCAAAATAAGCAATCTAAATTGAATGCTACAGAAAAATTTAATGTCAAAATGAAGAATAGGTATGGACTACCTTATTCAACATGACTTTTCAAATGCTATAGCTTGCTGCAGGTCGTCTTCCATGGCTACAGCGGATTGACGAGTCAAGGGCATCAATGGCATTCTGGTGTCCGGTTCGCATAGGCCTAGCTTAGACAAGACGTATTTAATGCCTGCGGGGTTTCCTTCGACGAATATCCATTGATACATCTTAAGCAGATTGTTATTTAATTGCCTCGCTGTGGTGAAGTCACCGAATCTAGCCTTCCTGACCATAGTCGAAAAGGATTTTGGAAACGCGTTGGCTATCACAGATATGACGCCCTGACCACCGACGCCCAGCAGCGACAGTGTCGTCAAGTCATCACCTGACAGTAATAAAAACTCGTCGCCTGCACCGGCATGGATGCAAGCACCCTGATACATATCCCCACTAGCTTCCTTGACGCCAATGATATTAGGGCACTCATCACTCAACTTGATGATTGTATCTGCGTCTATATTGGAAGCAGTTCTGCTCGGTACATTGTAAAGTATAATTGGCAAATCTGTCTCCTGTGAGATGGCTTTATAATGATTGTAGATGCCTTCCTGCGTTGGCTTGATATAATTGGGACTACTGGATAGCAGTGCATCAATGCCAGCAAGGTCGTACTCCGTCAATCTACTGGTAATTCTTGCTGTATTAGCGCCTCCAAACAGGCCGAAGACAATCGGTACGCGTTTATTGACTTTCTGAACAGTGAAGTCCTTAACAGCTTTGCATTCTTCAAGACTCAAAGTGACAGCCTCTCCTGTCGTGCCGAGACTTACTACATAGTCTACCCGGCCGGCCAGCACATAATCTATAATATTCCCCAGGGCGTAAAAGTCAACCTTGTCATTCTTAAAAGGTGTAACTAATGCTACCCCGGTTCCCGAAAAATCATTTATCTCCCTCTCCATGACTTAAGTTTTTCAATAGCTGAAATGTTTGAGACACAAAGTTAGAACAATCTCCGTCATCTTTGGCATTAATCATGATGTCATAAAATGACAGATTTGTTTTCCTATTACCTATCCGAAGCTTGGCTTTGACATTGGCCAGGATATAATGAATGTAGTAATTATCTCTGGGGTTGAATACCAGTACGATGTCAAATTCTGACATATACATGATTTTTCCCTTTTCTTCTTTATCGAGATAGAGGCCAAACTTAAAATGCTTCTTGTACAATTGATGGACAGACTTATGCAGCTTCTTTCCATCCCGGCTATAACCAATAATGCTGAGGTCGACCTTATGGTCTTGAAACAAGCGCTCTAAGGTATCTATTTCAGAATAGTTGACTACATCCAGATCGATCAGCAATAAGGCAGACTTTACATCTCTGAGTTTAAAAGAGATAGGTCCCTTGAGGACATTTCGTTTTTTTATCGATCGTGAGAGGATAAACGATCTGGCTGCCTTTACAAACATGAATTCTTATTTAGAACTGAGTGGTCACAAAATATGAGCAATAGAGGATCCATGATATCCAATCCTATACTTTTGTAAACTTACCCATGTTTCTGTATTTATCAATTCGCATTTTGATGCGTTTATCAACGCCAATTTTATTGAGGGCAGTCAGCTCTTTTTTGATATGAGATTTAAGTGTCTTGGCCATTGCTTCAGGGTCTGCATGAGCTCCACCAAGTGGTTCTTCTACCACGCCGTCGATAAGGCCCATTTCTGACATGTGCTCAGGTGTGAGCTTAAGTGCCTCTGCTGCCTGTTCTTTATAATCCCATGAGTGCCACAAAATGGAAGAGCAACTCTCTGGAGAAATAACAGAATACCATGTATTTTCAAGCATGAAGACTTTGTCACCAAGTCCTATGCCAATAGCGCCACCTGATGCGCCTTCACCGATGACGTAGCACAAAATTGGCACTTTCAGTTGCGCCATCTCGAATAGATTCTTTGCAATAGCTTCTGCCTGTCCCCTTTCTTCAGCTTCTATCCCCGGATAAGCTCCCGGCGTATCAATAAAGCTGAGGACAGGTAGCTTAAACCGCTCCGCCAGCTTCATCAGTCTGAGGGCTTTTCTATAGCCCTCAGGATTTGCCATACCAAAGTTTCGGTACTGCCTGAGTTTGGTATTGACACCTTTCTGATGCCCTATGATTACCACCCGCTGATCATCGATCATACCTAGTCCACCTACGATGGCCTTATCGTCAGCAAAATGCCTATCGCCATGAAGCTCGAGAAACTTCTTACATATCTTATCGACGTAATATAAAGTATAAGGTCTTTCGGGATGGCGGGACAATTGTACTTTTTGCCAGCCGGTAAGGTTGCTGTATAGTTCTTTTCTTTTATCTTTTATTTTAGCTTCTATCTCCCTGGTCATTTTCGAAACATCGATACCGCCTTGTTCGCCAACCTCATTCAGCTTTTCGAGCTGCTCATATAAGTCCTCCAAAGGCTTTTCAAACTCAAGAAACACCATAAACAATTAACATTTAAATGATTATCGATCTAGCTCATAGAGAGCTCTGAAAACACAAAAGTAATTACAATAACCTTAGCTCAACAAATGTAAACTTTTTTTTAATTTTTTTTCTACAAATACTTGCAGGGTAATATTAGACCGTTTACATTTGCATCGCATTTGAAAGAAATGCTTTGAATTTATTTCAATATTTAGGTCCGGTAGTTCAGTTGGTTAGAATGCCTGCCTGTCACGCAGGAGGTCGCGGGTTCGAGTCCCGTCCGGACCGCAAAAGGGAGATGCAAATGCATCTCCCTTTTTTGTTTCATTTACATTGTATTCTTCCATTATTAGATCATCCTGTTGTTTTCATGAACCACCTAGTCTACATCATTTACGCTTCGCGCTATGATAAGTTTTATGAAGGATATAGAAAGTACTCGAAGCTATACAAGCCGTAGACATTGATCTATCTTGAGAAATATTCAACAAAAAGGTATGTATTGATTCGGAAAAGAAACTCAAGAAATATTCTAAAGAGCAAATCAATAGACTTTTAGGGGTTGATCATCCTTACAAGGCTATGTTTTAACTACCCCAAAACAGAAGAAATATTGTGACCATTTAGATTGATTTGAAAGCAAAACGAAGAGATACTTTAATTGTCCTTGTAATAAATGGATTTGCGACAATAAAAATCATATTTTTTCATCTACTTCAGGGTTGGAATCCTGAGACAAGGCTTCTTCCCATTTGATTCAGAAAGGATAGTTCATTAATCATTCGATCACTTCTCCTGCCTTCGAGTCTTCCTCTGATGTGACATGCCCATCTTCATATAGATCTTCGAATACACCCATTGTGTTACCTAGAAAGTCTTACATGTAATTTTGAAATCAGACTGTTTCTTCTCCTTCCGGGTCATATATATTATGTCAATCGCCATAAGTACAGCATTTGGGGAGTATACAGAGGAGATGTCTTACAGGTTTTAAAGGTGTTTGGGAACTATGTATATTTGTGAGTAGTTTTAGTTGCATGATGACTAGGTAGAAAGATAGAAACGGTCATAGTTTACATCGTTGCATACCAATAGTTCTATTTACTACACATCAATAATCTGTGGACTTTGAAGGGTACATATTTTGGAATGAAAAATTTGACAATATGAATTTACAATATATATCGGACGACACTGGAAAAACTACTGGTGTATTTATACCAATTTCTGAATGGAACGAGCTAAAAAGTAGATACAAAGATATTGAGCAAATTGATATTCCAAAGTGGCAATTGAAAGAAGCGCGCCTGCGATTGGATAATCATCAAAATCATCCTGAACAAGCTTTAGATTTTGAAAAGGCTATGGATGACATTGATAAGGAATTGTAGATGTACAAAGCTATTATTCTACCGGATGCCAAAGAGGATATAAAAAAAGCTGCAAAATGGTATAATGAAAAGAAAACAGGACTTGGGAAGCGCTTTACGACCGAAGTTCGTTCCAAGGTTTCATTTATTCTAACTAACCCTCAAGCTATTGCCATTCGCTATGATGATACTCGCTGTGCAGTTCTGGATACTTTTCCTTTTATGATACATTTCAACATTGTCAGTAAACAAAAAGGGATCACTTATTTTTTCTGGGGACTAACACAAAAAAAGTCAAAAGATCAACAATTGGTTAATCGGTTCATAGCTTTTTTTCATGATAAGAACATGTGAGAAATACATACATGTGGCAGG
>SLDF01000219.1 GCA_007125435.1 Saprospiraceae bacterium | reverse complement strand
CGGACAAACTTTTCAGTATGACCAATTGGTCAATTCCAGTCATTTTTACACCATCAGTCGCAAAGGTGTCAGACATAAGGTCAATAAAAAGCAGCAGGCCATCGCCTTCAGTATACTCCTTGTTATGATTGTCATCGCTGCATCCGGCGTATTGCCGCTGGTATCGGTGGCGCTGGTAGCCGCACTACTGGTCTTGCTCAACGGCAATATCGTCATGGGCCAACTGCTCAACGCTGTGCAACTCCCCATCCTACTGGTCATTGCTGCTGCCATAGGCATTGGGCAGGCGGTCGAGGTGAGCGGTATGGCTGATGTGATTGCCCATGCCTTATTGTCTGTCAGCTCAGTATTGGGCCCTATCGGCATATTGATGGTGCTTTATCTGACCACCAACCTCCTGACAGAGCTTATCACGAACAATGCCGCAGCTGTACTGATGATGTCCATCGGTCTGTCAGCTTTGTCGTCCATAGATATACACCCCCACGCCGTCGCCATGTGTATCGCCATCGCTGCATCAGCTAGTTTCCTCAGCCCCATTGGCTACCAAACCAACCTCATGGTCATGGGTGTGGGGCAGTATACATTCAAAGATTACCTCCGAGCGGGCTGGCCACTGACGCTGATATTGATGGGTGTGACGGTGGGGGTGTTGTATGTGGTTTATGGGTAGGGGGTGTGGTGGAAGATTCTGATGATGGGTGATACAATATTTACGTAAGTGTATTGTTAGGTTTAGGGTATAAAAAAAGGAGGGGGTGGCCTCCTGGGTATATATTTGAAACACTTTTTCGGCTAAACACTAATAGGCATGTTTTTGGAATCTGTTATGAAGGTAGTACTTCTTGCGCTATTTTCACCAGACTTGAACGCTTTCCTCTTGAAACCTTGCCTGTTATGAGTGCGTGTGCTGTGTTATCCGGCAGGGGGTCATAGATGACATCAAGCCCATCATTGATATCGTGTCTAATTTGACCAACAATGAGTTTAACAAGTCGAAAGCGATTACTACCTAGTGTTGCTTTTTCATAGCTGCTGAGTTTTTCAACTAAGATAGAAAGATCAATTTCTTCTTTCATAGTACTCATTGTAAATAAGGAGGTTAGCCAATCCGTTATTATATAATAACTGTTTGTTCTTGGGGCCTCATATCGAAACAAGATTTTAAACACGTATGTTATGAAATGAGCTAATGGTGATCCTTTAAATATTTTATCAAGATAGATCGTGAATTTTCGTTGTACCTGGTTTCATTTATAAGTCCACTATCGTTGCATTGAATTATTAAATCGATACCTTCAGCACCAAATTCAAACTCAATTGAACATTCTCCTTTCCTAATCTCCACAACAATATCGCCATTGGTGGATGGTGCTGTATAGTAGACCTCAACACCA
The DNA here is from genome assembly GCA_007125435.1 of Saprospiraceae bacterium. GTDB lineage: Bacteria > Bacteroidota > Bacteroidia > Chitinophagales > Saprospiraceae > SLDF01. The sequence goes on along the minus strand of SLDF01000219.1, from coordinate 2,684 downwards.
TTATCTTTTAGCCACTTTACACAATCCACTGCTCTATTAATTACTTCGTCGGAGGGAGCTATGCCATTGTATGTGTCCCAGTTTGTCGACAAGGAAGAGTATGCTTTTATTTGACTAGTTATCATTTTGGTCATTAGCAGTATTAATTGCCTGTATCAATTGATATTTTCCTGATCTGCTGATTGACAAATGTAGTAATTGCCTTTTGAAACTATATCATTAACATTCAATAGATCTTCTATATACCATAGTCGCTAATTCGTGTCTTATTTTTGTTCTTAGTTCTTTTATCCGCTTGAGGGTATCATTGTAGTTGTCTTTAACCACGACTTCATTATTCAATATTATACGAAACAGACAGTGTGGATACATACAAGGTATGGGGTCATGTATGAGGGCTAAAGTGCACTTGTATTTAATTTGGTTTTTTTCAACATTGAAGACTTTAAAATACTGACAATCTTCGTTTAAACTTTTTATTTTTAATGTACATACAACCTTGTCGTCATATGTTTCAAATCTATTATCTTTCAATATATTATAAAGGACATCCTTTTCTAGAGAAATAATCTTTAAGCAATTCGAGCCAATATTGTTAGATATTTCATAAAGAGATATACTTGCAAAAGGGTTATTCAACTCTCTTTCGGAACTTCGTCTATAAATAATGTCTCCAACGCTATATTTTGAAATGATCTCTCTATCGATATTATTGTGTAGCCTTTCCGGGATATATTGTAAAGTACACTCCATATATTAAAAAGAAAAAAACTTCAATACCAAATGTTCAAAATCCGCTTCCTCTAAAGAATAAAATTCAAGGCTTGTTTCATTTTCTTTTCCAATATAGGAGAAAGCAAAAGATTCATCTTCATGAATTATTAGGTTTATTAATCCGTTAGATGTATTTCGAAATAACAGCAGGTCGCCATCCTCATTCATGTCATGCTCAATATCCTTAAGTCTGTTAGGGTCTATCTTAAGTTTGATTTCATTCACTTCATTTAAAATATTGGTCAATACTTTTATCTGAAATTCAGAGATAGTGTCATATAAACGGATAAACTGATTGTACAACTCTTTGACTTCATTGACTAATGGGCTGTTAAAAGCATCCTTACCGATATTAAATTGGTCTTCATAAGTACTTCTTGCATAAAATGACTCGGAGAGCATTTCTTGAAAACCGAGATGTGACAAATTTTCCATTATAAACTGTATTTAGATTTAGCTAAATCACTAAGACACTTTTGAAATATATTGTTCTTTATTTCTCGCATTTGATCATAAGCTTGCTCAATATCATGAAAAATAGAATTGAGATTTGTTCTCCTCACTATGATATCAAGAATTATGCCTTGTTTGGATTGTTCTTTGCCGAGGGTAGAAACAACAATTCCTTCAGTAAATTTCGAATGGTTCAAATTAAACCTTATTGATGAAAATGAGTTTACAACTTCATCAAAGGGGTGCGATACCCAAACTTTTACTAAGTCAGCAGGTAATTCACCATCATCCATTTCAACGAAATTCAAATAACGTAAAGAAACATCAGAGACAACTAATTTATCTGAATATGATTGAAATATTTTCCAAAACTCAGAGAGCTCTTTTATCAAAGACCCAAATGATTCATAACCAGTAGTTCTATGAAAACTCAGGGACCCAATCTTTAAATGTAAGATTTTATCACCTGATCCTTTGTTTGTCAAAATGATTCCAGATTTGATCATGTCTATATCCCGAGTGCGAGATTCACTTTCTTTCTGACTGCTAAGACTGGTATTGTAATCAGACTTCCTAATCGGAAATGAAGCCATGATTTTTTCATTATTTATAAACTTTTGAATACTAGTCTTGTCCACCTCACCGACAAAAGAAATACCTAAGATAATTTCTTTAATTGGGTTTAAACGTGCTTGGTTTTCGGTAGTAGTCATAAGCCTTTAAATATCGGTGCAATATAAACACTATATACATAAACGTCAAGCCTGTCTAAGATGTTATTGAATAAATAAGCTTTATCAGGCCGAATAAAATCTTAAACGTGTGCCAGGTAAACTTTCGCATTGTCCTTTTTTCGAACCCGAATTATATAATAGAATATCCCTGCCCTTCACCTTTCCCATTACAGCAGGGGGCTATTACGACTTCAAAGTGCCGAATAGTGTGATTCACGAGGTAGGGAGGGCGTTTGTAGAATTAATGTGATGTGGGATATGTGTGGCAAGGCTCTATGCCTGAACTGATCTGGTCTTATGGATTTTCTCTGTAGTGCTGTAGTGCTGGTGCTGTTTGTGTGGTGGGGTGTAGTGGGGCTTTGTAAATATATTGTTATTTAGTGGGTTTAAAAAAAGGAGGGGTGGCCTCCTGAATTGATATTTAACCTCGAATTGTAATGTAGGGTTTCAACTTTCCGTCACCAATCTCTAAGTAGCGTAAGTGTATTACCTGATTTTGTGCACCCAACATGAATCATATGCTTGACACTACACCAACCACTTCCCCACAACCTCTTTTGCCCACGACTGCCAAAGGTTTAGATTTGACATTTGTGGGATAAAGGATCGCCAGGTATAGCGCTTCATTCGCGGTGCGAGATAGTGTGCGGGTGCGGGTATAACTTCTTTGACACCGTGCTTCTCAAACCATGCCACTGCTCTCGGCATGTGCTTAGCAGAGGT
>SLDF01000391.1 GCA_007125435.1 Saprospiraceae bacterium | reverse complement strand
GCCGGTGTTTTTGCTCTGACATTTTTGTTCTCTTGCCAACAGCAGCAAAAGACGATACCAGCTGAACTAACGGAAATTACAACCGGTCGTGTCGGTCCTATCTTTGTTGACAGTGACATGAGTGATATTGACTTGAGCCCTTTGGGCTGGTCAATGTCGGGACAGTACCGCTCCAGTGGTAGAGACGTATTAGAGCCTGTTGCCCTTGTCATGGATGAAGACGAAAAGGTATTAATGGAACTCATGCGGGTGTTCGATGATGAAGCACAAAGCTTTACGGATAAAATCGGTGCCATTGCTGTTGTATCTCCAATATTTAAAACCGAGGATGGCGTCCATACTGGCATGACTTTAAGAGCCATATTGGACAAAGGTCTCGAAGCGGAGCCTTACTACTCGGGCATTAGTGAGACTTTTTGGCTCAGACTAAGCAATCACGAGGGCATCAATTTTATTATCGAGCCGGAGGCCTACACCGGTGACACGCATCAAATTGGCAAGGAGAATATTGATCTTCTCGAGATAGGCGACTTTGCCCCTAACGGTAAAATAACCAAAATCCTCGTCTATTGATCACCTTAAGCATGTGACATCATTGCTTTACCAATCTGGCAACATGTCTGTTGTGTCTTTGGTCTACTACATTAAATATGTAAACGCCCGGTGGCAAACCGCTTGCCAAGTGATTGACCTGATTTGTAATGAAGGTCATATCTCCCGATGTGTGTAATAACAAACTGCCTTGCTGACTGCTAATGGTCACCTCTAGATTTTCGCTTTGCGCTTCCAGCCCAAACTGGATAAAATCACCCTCTGTCATGGGATTGGGATAGATGATCAGTAACTGGTAATCCATATATTTATCTCTGGTCGACACAGTCTCTTCAGGATAGACCAATAGCCTCTCGCCGTCGTATCCAATGGCGAAGACAGAATCCATTTCCGGATTTAATCTTACAAGCGTTGATTGATTAGATACATCCCCTGTACCAACAATGGCAATGTGTTTTAATTCACCATTCTCGTTGATCGTTTCGAATGCGACAGCATTTTGCCATACATCGTGCGAGATACTCATAGCTTGACCACCTTGCATTTCTATTCCTTGTCCAGACTCTCCCTGGAGAGGTCTTTGATGCTTATATGTCTCAAGGCTATGAGCTGATATGTAGTGCATGACAGGTGATGCCGGAGATCTGTAGTCTTTACTTTTGATGTAGTTGATGGTTTCGTCGACCTGAGCCTGAGTGATGACGAAAGGTCTTTCTCCATAATCATCTACTACAGTATTGATAGGCTTCAAAAAACCGGTATTGATGAAAAAGTCTGTGAGGTCTTCTTCTACGGCGTCGCAGGTCATTCTGACATAGTTTAGCTGAAGCTCTCCCGGTGTCATATCATCCAGATCCGCATTTCTTACCATTTCTGCTACGATCGCAAAATAGTTGGCATAATCTACTTCACTGTACTCCGGCGTAGGGTTGTCCAGAGAAAGTGTCGGTGCATTACGCGCGGCACCGGCCATTTGGTAATACAGCTGTAACTGATAGAATGGTACTAAAACCTTGAACACATCGTAGTTTTCTGCGCCCTTTAGTGATTCACCTCTGATGTTTATAGCTTCAATAAAGGCGTTGATTCTTCCCCCTTCTACAGGATCGGACTGGCCATCCACACTGATTCGTTCAGACTCTAGTCTTGTAAAGGGGTTTTGCTGGTAATTCATCAACAAGGTTGTCCATGTTGAATAGATGTTAGTAGTGACCTCTATAGTGCCATGCCACCTAATACCTGGCCGGATCTGATTGATATGACCAAACTCATGCGCTATACCCCAAAGGCCCAAAGCATTGGGGTTGGTAATACTATTGACCCCCCAGCTCAAATCCAGGTGTATACCCAGCCCACCGGCATACCAGCCGCCACTAAAGCCACTTAAAGACAGCATTCTGTTTTTGACGGCTCGCTCAGGAAACTTATACATACCCATGAGCATGCGCTGGTGATCTACGATGGTGTCGTACTGGCCGAGTAGTGTCTTACCCCCAAGAGGAGAGCCAAATCGCAAAGCACCCTTGTCATAGATCAAATGTGTAAACTCTCCTCTTAAGTCTATTTTGGAATAGTTTTCACCGGACAGTAGACCAAACCATTCTTCATCATCAGACTCGAAGCGGTCAAAGTACCCATTGACCAGACCGGTGGCGATATGTACGTCGATATCAGGTAAGTTCAAATCATTATTGAAGTAGGTGATGTATCCCAGCCCCGGCGCTTGTATGTCGATTAGGTTTATGCCATTGTTGAGCTGATAGGACCGATCAGATGTTTGTTCTTCGTCGGCAAAGTCTCGCACCCTAAGAAAAATAGGCACACCCGACTCTATCCCTCTGACGAATAATACAGCCGTATCTCCTTCGCTGAACACCATGCCTGTTGGGTTCTCAAATGCGTTGTAATTGGACACTTTGAGTGACTGGCGTACAGCAGATAAGGGCTTATAAACCTCATAGGACTGATATCGAAACTTTCGATTGTACGTGCCATCATGTAGACACTGAGCCAAAGCTCTAAAAAACCCATTACTTATCGTATCAATCGCAGATTGATCCACACCCTCTTTTAAATCCGTGTACAATTCATCAGTGAATATATCTCTATAAGGACCTTCGTCGGCATCGTCTCCCTTCTTTGTATAAAGCTCCATCTGCGCACAGCTGGCAAAACCACCTCTGCCATCCAATACCACTATTTGTACATTGAGTGGGGTTATACCTTCCGGAAAGTCCACCCTGGTAGGTTGGCCTTCCTGACCAAAGTTAAAATCCATAAGATGTATAAACTCATTGCCCGGTCCGCTTTCATCTGTGTTATAATAGATCTCCACATGGCCAAAAAAACCATTTACGCCAGTCGATCTTGGGTAATACACCAGATAATCTATGGGGGTCTCTCCATCCAGTCGATAATTGAGCGTCACAGGGAATGTAGTAGCACTCCATGATGAGTGATAGAGCGTATTAAAATCACCATCGAAGGACCGCTCTATATTTTCACCCGGCTGAAAGGAAGAAGCAAATGACCCATTGATGGAGATTTGAGCCAATTCATCCTGCTGGACATCGGCAAGCAGATTTTCTATCGGAATGGTACAGTCAATATCCTGAGAAGGCAATAGATCTTCATCGCTATAAAAAGTCAAGGCTGCACAGCTCGAGTGGATACTGGCACTTTGATTCACAGCAATCCTGATGATATGTGGATTTATTGCAGCGCTTTCCAGGTCAATAGCTTTCACATTATTATCTGCAGGCCATGAGACATCTTCGGCAATAGGTAAAAACACATCGGGCTGTTCCCGAGTCGCATAATACACATCTACATGCGTCCATACGCCATTTAGCCCGCTGAGTCTGGGCGTATAGTCGATCCTATTGATGGACTGCACCCTTTCTGTAAAGTAAACATCAATGGTGTCCGGGATACCCACTTGCCCCCAGCGCGAATGATAGATACTGTTGAGATCCCCATTGAGCATATTAATAGCCTCGCTCCCTCCCTGAGGCTCTTGATAAGATATAGCCGTATATGCCGGCACTTCAAAATTCTGTCCGCTTACACCCAATGACATTGAAATCATTACAACGATGGTTGTCCACCAATATCCTCTTCCCATTTTTTGATTTTTAATGCGTCACCAAATATAAAGCAAATTCACGAGTCGACTTTCAAGCTTGATGCTCTTTTAAAAAGGATAAGCTTTTATTACAGTTTTATGATTGTTTGGGCGTGACCATACGGGTCGGGCTATCCGCTTGTATTCACAGGTCGGTTGTCAGTTGTCAGTTGTCGGTTGTCGGTTGTCAGTTGTCGGTTGTCAGTTGTCGGTTGCGGGTTGCGGGTTACGGGTTGTTTACGCTTCGCTGTTTATGCAAACAGTCGGCTATCGCCTCCGTTTGCTGTTTACGCTACAAGCACTCCGTGCTCTCCGCTGTTTAGGCTTGAAGTAGGTCATAAGCTTTCAAGTTCTATTTGATTTAAAGCTCCTTATTAAAAAGATGCCGAAAACGCTCCAATAGAAGCTCT
>SLDF01000206.1 GCA_007125435.1 Saprospiraceae bacterium | reverse complement strand
GACATCCGGCACTAACTATCTGTGTCAATTCATAAGAGCCGGGACTGAGACCTTCAGTTTTTAATACTGAGCCCTCTCCTGAGCCGAGACCATCGCCAAACCAAAAAATCTCTTCCGCAAGTGATGTGCTTTCAAAAACAACAGACTGCCCCTGACATAACCTTATAGTGTCTTGACCTTCTATTCCATTGGCTGTAAAACCAGCTTCCGGCTTTTCTATTAAAATGATACACTGCCCGCCTTCAAAAAAACAGTTATCACCCACACTGCCAAAGTAGCCAATTGTGGCACTTCCTGCTTGATCAAAAAACTGTATTTCAATGCTTTGGTTTGTTTCTGAGATGACTTCACCATCTCCCCAAAATGACCACTCCATCTGATCAGGTGTAAACTCGCGAATCCGAAAGACTACACGCAGACCTTGACATAGTTCAAAACATGCTTGCTGTTCCGCAACCAAAGGACTACATGCTGATGGCTCTACTATCTCAAGGCTGGCCTCAGTAAACTCTCCCGCAATGACCGAAACACGCGGCACATCATTTCCTACACTGATTGTATAGCTACCTACCTCCTCGAAACACACCTCTATTGAAAGACCATCATCAGAAAGTATAAAGGCAACACTTTCCCCATCTTCATTGGTAACTTCCCAGCCTAATTCGTCCGGTTCAAGTCCCGTTATTGAATACGTGTAGCACGGACCGGTGCATACAAACCTCGGACCTACAATAGTATTAGCTATTGCTGCAATAGAAGTTAGTAATAATACACCACTAACGAGTGCCAATTGTTGAAAGTAGGTATTCATTCTTATGCAATTTAACGATCTTATGATATCCGGCTGTGCATTAAAACTGAATTGTGCTATAGTTTTTCTACTATATTAACTTAATCAATCCTTTCAAATGCGATATTGCTTTCTATCCTGATTATACGATTCCTTTAAAAATTGCTTCCATCCCCCTCTAACTATAAACTGCAAACACTATGGCACAATCTAGGAGCATGCAGCATTCGTTTTATTTATGTTACCTATTACACAATTTGGATGTTTTTCATTTTGTCTATTTGGGCATCACCCTCCTCCTATCGTCGTTCGGGTCGCTATGTTACGCTACTCACTATTCGTTCGGTCCTGCGGACTGCCTCCCAGAGGTCGGCATAGCTCCACAGCGCTGATGCAAGACAGTAGAAAAACAACTTTCTGAATAACTCTCGCATAAATTTAACACTTTATTTTCAGAAATTTAACTCGAATATGCAAAAATCGAGAACCTGCTGTTCTAACACAGTAAAGGCAAAAAAAAACAGAGGGAGGCTTCTGCCTCCCTCTGCAAAAATATGCTTCAACACAAGTTGATAAAACAAGTGCCGGGAATATAATTAGTGGAAAATTAAACGCTTAGTGACTACACCATGATCCATTCTACAGTGTAAGAAGTAAACACCGGCAGTTTTATTGTGGCGATGCACAGTGAAGTACTGATTATCTACATTTCTGTAAGCGTCAATAATTCTACCATTGATATCTACTACAGTCACTTCGCGAATAGGTGACTGAGAAGTCGTGCTAATCAATGCTGATGATGTAGCCGGGTTTGGCATGATTTTTATCTCTGCTTCAGGTAAGAATGGCTCATTAGTGCTCACTGCACCTTCCAGGTCTAGAGCTACATAAGCTCTTGGCGCAAAGTAGCCTAAGATAGAGTCCGCATATGTGTTTGCTTTCTCGAATGACATGTCAGGGTTTGTTTGTAAACCTGCCTGATGATTAGGGTTATCAGGAGACCACCAACTCCATGGTGCACTATCCAAAGGGTTGTCATTTCTTAGAAAAGGAAATAGCCCTTCTAAACCATCATTATTAGCATTGGCAGCATCCGTAAATGCATCCATAATGTTAGCCTCTATAAAAACATTATTGTTACCATACTGATTGGCCAATTGCTGAACAAGTCTTGCACCCTGTACTTCCACTACAGGAAGGTTTACACCAGGTACTATCAAAACCGCTTCCACATATGGTGCAAATGGGTCAGTAGGGACCTGATAAGAAATCATAGGAATCATGCCCGGATCCAACCATGACGTATCTCCCATAGCTCCACCCATATTGACTGATAAATGGAAATCAGAATCGTATCCTACGTGATTAGGCAATGAAAGTGTATCTCCCGTAAGTGGGTTGAGACCTACTGAAGTACCATAGATATCACCATGTATAGGCTGTATGACCATTGGTATTGGATTACCATCTGGTCCCTCATCAAAAAACTTATCAATTAAGACTTTGTTATAATCATCCAATACTGTCGTATTGAGTGAAATGTATCCGCCGGTACCAATTCCCCACAATGTGATTCTCTCGGGGTCAAATCTATATGGGTTTCCAAATTCTTCTGCTGATCTTTTCACGTATCTTATGGCAGTTCTTGCATCTTGTACGCCCCGGTATGCTGCATTGATCAACGTGTTGACACGCTCTGATTGTTGGTCAGCGATTGGGTTCCACCCTTTTCTGTAGTCAACCGATGCAACGACATAGCCCATTCTTGTCAGACGTCGCGCAATATTTACCAAAGTAGAGTCTCTTATGGTTCCACCTGTTCCCTGGTTGTCAGGGTGAGGTATAAAGTTTCCGGTGTGGAACATCAAGATGACCGGCCTTTCATCTAATTCATCATCAACCGGCTCGTAGATATCCATAACTAAAGGCTGTTTGAGCGGTGAGCCTGTGATGGGAATCGTAATGATCGAAATATTTTCTCCGTAAACTACGTTTTCTGTAACCGTAATATCGTCAAAAACTTCCTCTAGAAATCTGTTTTGTGCTTGTATCCCGCTTACTAGCAAGACCAGTACAAAGACTAAAAGTGTGTTAAAATGCTTCATAAATAAAGACTTTTGAGTGTTAGTGATTTTAATAATTATTTCTTATTCCATTCATACAAAATCGTAAAATACGCCAATCTTCCTATTCTTGGGCCACCATATGTCTGAAACTGCATATTGTTCAGCAAATTAGAGGCTCCTAGTTTAAATGTTGTTCGCCACTCATCAACTGTATAGTTTATCTGAGCGTCTAACAGGTCATACGTAGGGACAAATCCCGTGAATTGAGGAGAGCCTTCAAACAAAAACCCCTCTATCCATTTGTAATTTACATTAAAGCTAAGGTTTTTTATGTGAATCTGCCCTATAAAGAAGTCTAAATTTCTTCCCGAGATACCAATATTAAATTTATGCTCAGGTGTATTAAATGCCGGAATGATGGGATCATCAGGAAATGCAACATTAAGACGGTTCCACGAATAATTACCGTTGATCATATATTTTTCTGCAAAATAATAGTTGAGCGCAATACCTGCCCCTTGGGTTGTGACTTCGTTCAAAGAGTTGGCGGACACCCTATATGCTTGAATATCTGTCGGCAGACCACTTGGGCCAAACTCTGCCTCCAGACCAATATTAAATCCTAAGAAGTCATTGTAAATACTATAATAATAACTGAGGTCAACATACAGTTTTTCGAAAAGGGTAGACCTATATCCCGCTTCAAATGTCCTCACTCGCTCGGGTCTAATTGGCGCAACATCAAAATATTCCAGATCATCCTGCTGCAATGTACTTCTATATGTACCAAAAGACTCCAGGGTTATGAGGTTTTCACGGCCGGTAAGGTTACCCACCAGTATAGCTCGACCGACATTCAGATTTAAATACTGATCTGCCAATGTAGGGTTTCGAACAGCAGAGCTGAATGACACCCTAAAAAAGTTAATATCATCCGGCTGGAAGACCAATGAAGCAGCTGGCGTAAATACCCTATCAAAGTTTTCGTTCTTATCTGTCCTAAATGTTGCACTTGCTGTTAACCTTTCATTGAAAAACAACTTTGTCATACCTGTATAGAGCCCATATTCAAAGTTGCGTATAACAACATCTCCTGTGTCGATGAATATTGTACCCGCAGAATTGGGCGCATATAATCTGGCATTACCACCCACAATCCATTCATCTACAAATGTAGGTTCAAACTTGTATTCACCGTGCACATGATAAAGGGCAGAGCGATCAAAGAAACGCGT
>SLDF01000064.1 GCA_007125435.1 Saprospiraceae bacterium | reverse complement strand
GGAACATAGCCTTAGCTACGTGACTGATGAACAAGGAAGTATAAATTAAAATTATCATGCAGCAAAATTGTATAATTTTGCGTTCCAGCCGCTGAAGGAGTTTTTAGAGGTAGCCTAAAGTGCATTTTTTCATATAAATCCACTATGATTCATGTAAAGAACCTCAATATGATTATCTTAGATGCTACAGGGCCATGCTATTTAATCTGCGCAATGATTACAGGCTCTGTTTATAAAATACTAATCGATACTAAAGTCCAAAATGAAGCGAGAAAAGAAAGATAAAAACTTCCTACACAGGCCTCATTATCCGGGAGGTCCAGATGCAATGAAGGCATTTGTCAGAAAGCACCTCAAATACCCAAGTGAGGCTCTGGATGCAAAAGTAGAAGGAGTGGTCCAGCTGAGGGTCACCATAAATGACAAAGGTAAGGTCATAAAAACTGAAGTCGTCCATAGCATAGGCTATGGCTGTGACGAAGAGGCAGAAAGAATTGTTAAAATGATGGTATTTGAGGTGCCAAGGAATAGAGGTGTGAAGGTAAAATTCCACAAGAAGATGAATATTCACTTTAAAATACCTGTATCTAAAGAGACTAAGAAGATGGTTTCTGGCATTCAATATAATTATAAAACCACAGAGCCTGAAAAGAAACAGCCGGACAAGCCAAAGTCATATGTCTACACCATAAATGTAAATCGGTAAAGAATTAATCAAATGAATCCATGCTGAAAGATTTCAAAACATTTTTCTCTAGAATAGTCCAGAGTATAAATGGCTTTTTCCCAACGCACCTGCTTCTTCTACATTTGCGCAAGAGTTATTTATTCATAGCTTTCTGGATTTTGCTATTTGGTATGGTGCAAGGGCGTATTCTGGGCAATTTGGGCTTCAGTTATTTATTTGTAGCTCCTGAGTATTTTGAGAAAATCAACTTTTTCAGCTTCTTTTTTGTAGGACTTTGTTTGGGGTTGTTTTTTATGGCTTTTCATATCAGCAGTTATATTTACTACAGTCACCGATTTCCTTTCCTTGCTGCTATCAAGCGCCCCTTGTACAAGTTTAGTGTCAATAACGGCATTATTCCCATTGTATTTTTGCTGTTTTATCTTTATCACATCGTTAGTTTTCAGGCTCAAGAGCAATTTTCATTTACCAGTGTTTTATTAGATATTTTCGGTTTGGCTATAGGCATTATTACAGCTATAGTCTTCGTGATGATTTACTTTTTTCCCACCATAAGGGTTTTAGACAAGTTAGAAAAAGAAATCATCGACAAGATGGAAAAACCCTTGAGGGCAATAATCAAACAAGAGAAGCACCTGTCGGATAGCAATATTGAAGACCAACACGGTGTACGTGTGTATCTGAATCAATTATTCGCACTGCGCAAAGTGAGGTCAGTGAGCCACTATCCTGAAGAGGCGATATTGAAAACATTGCAGCAGCACCACCTGAGGGCTGCATTGTTATTTCTGCTGACATTACTTTTGCTGTTTTTGATCAATCTCTTCAGCGAGTCTGATTTGTTTTTGATACCTGCCGGTGCAAGTATTTTGCTCATCATGACGATGTACCTGATGGTAGGCGGAGCACTGTATTCATGGGTAAAGTCATGGACCATTCCGCTGATCATAGGTGTGGCCATTTTGACCAATGCTCTAGGAATCTTTCCGTTTCATGATCGTATATACCCGGCCTATGGGCTTGACTATGAGGTGAAGCCGGCGGAATACAGCATTGAAAATCTAAAGACTATGGTCAATGACTCTATAGTCAATCTTGACAGTCTCAATATGATCTTCACGCTTAATCAATGGAAGACAAGGTGTGGCAGTGGACAAAAGCAACCGTTCATCATTGTCAACAGCAGTGGTGGTGGTATGCGCTCAGCTATTTGGACTTATGGTATATTAAGGCAATTAGACAGTCTGAGTAATGATAAGTTTTTCGACCATTTATTTTGCATTTTTGGATCTTCTGGTGGTATGCTTGGAGCAGCTTATTATCGTTCATTATTCTTGACTCAAAAGAACCTATCGAGTGATGAAGTGCAAAGAAAGAGTTCTTTTTCCAAGATGAGTCGCGATCTATTGAACACGGTTGGGTTTCACTTAGCCATTCACGATTTACTTTTCCCCTTTAGATATGTCGATCTTTTTGATAGAAGATATCCATTTGACAGAGGATTTGCATTTGATAGGCAATTGGATAAAAACACTGATCATATCTTCAAACAGAGGTTTTCTGAATATGGCATCCATGAGCGTTCTGGGGCTATTCCAATGATGGTACTTTCGCCTACTATAGTCCAGGATGGCAGGAGACTTATTATTGGTAATCAAGGTTTATCTTTTTTGGCTTCTCATCGTAGCTCTATCATCAGCAATCCTACTCATGCAGTAGATGGGGTAGAATTATTCCGTCTTTTTGAAAACCACAAACCTAAAGATTTAAAATTCACCACTGCACTGCGCATGAGTGCATCATTCCCCTACATAACGCCTCTTACGACTCTCCCAACTCATCCAAGAATTGAAGTCATGGATGCGGGTCTTCGAGACAATGAAGGATTTGACCTCTCCATGAGGTTCATCGTCTACTTCAAAGAATGGTTTGCTGATAATGTCTCAGAGGTCATCATTATTCGCATAAAGGCAGATGACAAAGATGAAATTTCTACAGGAAGACAAGGATCGGGTCGAGGATTGAGTTCATTATTTAAGCCTATTGGTGGTGTTTTTAACAGCTTTGGAAACTACCAGCACTTCCTTAAGGCAAATTGGCTCAGAGAGGCAGATAAATGGGAAGGGCTTTCACTAAATGTTCATACCTTTTCTTTGATTGAGGATGAAGCCCCTATCTCTCTGAGCTGGCATCTCACAGAGCAAGAAAGAAGACTGATACTGAATAAAATAAAAAGGGAGAATACTGTACAAAAGCTTAGTGAGATTGCATCTTCATGCGAAGATTAATCGGATGTATAATCCTAAAAGTGATCTAGGGACTAACTGTCTTTCGTCCTCCTGTTGATCTCATCTCTGATTTTTGCCGCTCTCTCATAGTTTTCTTCGGCTAAGACAGTTTCGAGTAGCTTTTCTAGCTCTTCCAAAGAATACGTATTCAGAGACCCATCGCCTTTATCGCTGGGCTGCTCTTTGCCTGAGTCACTCTTAGCTGATGGACTTTCGGTATCTTCAGTCTCTTCAAGAATAACACCTGCGGTATCCATTATTTCTTCATAGGTATAAATCGGACATTCATATCTGACAGCTAAAGCTAGTGCATCTGACGTCCTGGAGTCTATTTCTTCAATTTCGCCGTCTTTCTCGCAGAATAGCGTAGCATAGAATATACCATCTACTAAATCACTGATTAAAATTTCTTTGAGCTTGATTTTAAAGGTATGAAGGGTATTCCTGAAGAGATCGTGTGTAAGAGGCCGATTGGGCACCATATTTTCCAGCGCCACAGCAATGGCCTGAGCTTCAAAACCTCCAATGACTATTGGCAGGCGCCTGACTCCATTCTTCTCTCCCAGTATGATCGCATAGTTTTGTGAATGTGATACACTATGGGACAATGCGACTATATTCAATTCAATTTTTTTCATTCCAATCTTCTTTGTAGTGATCCAGCATTAGCATATCAAAGGCAATGCTATAATCATTTAATATTTCCAACCTTCCTTCCTGGCTACACTTTTCTGATGTACGGTTAGGATTTCGTGTACCTGAATTTAGCTAATATAACAAATCCCCGCGGTAATAATTGAAAGTTTAGGGATTAATTTTTCTTCATATACCACAGTGCTTATCCATGACCTCAAAAAGCAATAATTTAAATAATGTTCAATAAGATTTGTCTTCCGATTGTTTATTAACCAACCAGATAATTACATCTTGTTAACAGTATCCTTATCTCTTTGTTTTATCCGTCCTAAAGGATAGCGTGAGGTGGATTTTATTTTTTTAGTTTTTGGGCATCACCCCCCAAATCTTTGGGGGGTCGCTACGTTCCAGGGCTCCCTAAACGGTCGGCCTCAGCTTCGCTATTGCTACGCTGAGTCTGGCTCCTGCGTCGCCACCCTTACACATCGCTGATGCAATACCCGAAAAAACGACAT
>SLDF01000058.1 GCA_007125435.1 Saprospiraceae bacterium | reverse complement strand
GCTATAGATATATAGATGACGAAACAGTAGAAGGGGATACTTTGATAAGTGATGAATGGCTGAGTCAAAACCGATACAGTTTTTTTGGAAAGGAATGGCCGTTATTGGGGGCTCTTGAAGAAGGCAGCGTTTTGTTATGGGCAGACACCTGGGTGTCAGAAGGCGGCTCCTGCGAGCAAAAGGACTCCGCTTGTATTACCCGAAACTACTTTAATATTGGTCTTCCCCCCATCGGCGCACCACGAAGTTCCTCCTTCCGTGACAGGAATCAGTTAAAAGTCTTTCCCAACCCTAATGATGGTCGTTTCACACTCGACATCTCAGGTGATTGGATGGGGATGTATCAGATTTACTTATACGATGCCAAAGGTATTTTAAAGTGGCATAGTGAGGTGTCCAAGGATGATCAAAAGTTAAGGCTTCCTATTGATCAGCTTCATTTGGCACCTGGTTTACACATTTTACATTGGATCAATGAACATGGTCGAAGTCAAAGTCAAAAAGTATTGGTTTTTTAATCTCTAATGTCCTTATATTATGATATATAAAAGTACCATTCGAATCTGTATATTAATAGTTTTGGTTTCCTTATTCGCTGATAATGCATATGCACAATTGAGGGGATTCGTCCCGGATGTCAATACTGAATTTATGTATATCGAGCCTATAATAGGAGAAGATGCTCAGGCGTATTTAGCTGGGGCTAAAGAGACACTCATACTATACATGCAAAACAGCACTTTTGAAGATGGGGGTAATTTTAGTCTGGAAAAATATGCTCGTTTTTCTGAGCTTTTTTCTCGTAATGCTGTTGTGACTAATTATTTGGTTTTGAATCCTGTCAACAATGAATTGATTGAATTTACCGACTACATTTATAGAAACTTAGACAGCACCAATAAGGGACTAGCGCTTAATTATAGATCTGCAGAGATATTTGAACTGACTCGTAATGCCTCAGGGGATATAGTGGCAAAATTTAGCCTCACTAAAGAGGTGTTTACCTATGAAGATAAAAGGCGCATTTTAGATAATCAGCCTCGTTCTCGTGAGATTGAGTTACTTGGAGAGATGGTGTTCTTAGGTGGAAGTTCATCATCTGCTAGAATTGTTTCCTTAAAAGCCGAGACGAAGTCATCTTCCTCCGGTTCATTTAGTTTTGTCCAGGGAGGTTTTACTTATCAAGTGGGGCGATTGAGTGAAATGAATGAATTTGGATTTCAAGATGTGGCTCCTGAAGTGAGCAGCTATGGCGCTTTTTTAAGTTATTCGAAAGCACTCGGGAAGTCAAATAAATGGTTTCTTTGGGCAGGTGCGACAGTAGATGTGCTTGATATTGTCACCAATTACAGCGGTCGCTACAATCTTGAAGCAGACGGTCGAGCTAACTTTACAGGGATTTTTGACAGTGTTGCTTATTTTGTAAATGACCAAATTAAGGAAGATAATGTTAAACCATCGGTAGTTTTTGTGGATAACATTGTCGAGGGAGAGGAGACCTTGAGGCAGGTATTAAGACTCTCCGGGATATTAGGCATACGCTACAAATGGGACATTTCTGCGCCATTGGATTTGATTGTTTCGATAGGAGCCATGCCATCTTTCACACTACCCACCGAAAACGGCATTAGAAATACGTTTTTCTCAGGTGTGCAGCTGCCTCAGAACCCCGATGGTACACTTACGGCAGATCCTCGGTTCCCATCTCTTGAGGAAATTAACAGCTACGGTTTAAGAGAGGATTATGAATTAATGGGTGAGTTAAATGAGCAAAGGATTGAAACAACCCAAAGTAATTTCAGTTTGGCAGCTTTAATGAACATAGATTTGACGTATCGAATAGGCAAGAATTGGGGTTTAAGTTTTGGTGTCAATGGGATGTATGGTCTTAGTAACCTATTGCATTTCTCTGGGGGTGTAGATGAGCAGTTATTGGGCAGGGGATCAGGAGAGTCGATAAGTATTTTGGAAGATTATGCCAGGGATACGCAAGTGATTTCCGTAGGCGCACAAGTGGGTGTGTACTACCAATTCGGACAAAAATTCAGATAAACAAAGGATCAGTTTAATTATTTAAGGCTTATGGCAAAAGGTAGAAAATCAATTTCTTTAATAGTCAGTTTTATTCTATTCGCACTACTTATTGGCGATGTGTCAGCACAGCGATGTCCTGATGGTTCAGAGACACAGCGGGGTCCTAAAGTGAAAGTATTACCTGACCGATTTAAAATGCCGTTAGATATTCTTAATGAGTCTAGCCGTATGACATTTGTTAACAACGAATGGCCTTCAAGTCGGCGAGGGGACAGTTGGCTGGTGGTCTCTGATAGGCCGGCGAATTTATTATACGACAAACCTAATGGTCGATCCACTGGAATAAAGTTGGACTTTAATGAATATGCATGGGTTGTTGGAGAACGCAAAGAATGGTTAGAGGTGGTTTCAAGAGCAAGATTGGCCGGCAATAGAGTGATGCTCTGTCCGGAGTCGAAGAGGGGCTGGATAAAGAAAGAGCATTTGTTATTATGGAGCCATTGCATGGTTGACCAGTCTACTCAGATATCCAAAAAGGCATTTTTGCTGAATGAGATTAATCAAATGGAGAAACTGATAAATTCAGGACAAACCACTATAGTCGGTGTATTTGATGGACCGGGCTCCACCAGGCAAATAAGTACTAGAAATCTGTATGAGGTCTTTTTCATATACAAGCGAGAGGGGAACAGGTTGTTATTAGGAGTAAATAATTCGTTTGTCCCAAATGAATTAGCATCGGGCGCATTAATTGGTTGGGTAGACCAATATAGGGTAGTAAACTGGAACCAAAGATTGGCATTGGAGCCCAATTGGGAAGAGCGCGAATTTGAAAAGCGAAAATCCAATCCCAACTTAAGGATCAGGGGTTATCGTGATGCAACTTCTGCGGATTTAGTGAGTAAAACCGGTGAGATTAAGCGATACAGTGAGAAAGTTTTATGGGACAATGATCCCGTAGGTTTGCCATCGAGCATGATGTCACCCGATAATCCCAGGCGAACCAATGGAGAAGTTTTTAGATTTCCCGTGTTTAAGATGAACAAAGATGGATACATTGAGTCTGGCGCATTGGCAAGGATTCCTACCCGAAATCCCCAAGGTGGTATGAGCGGAATGGCAAATGAATCCACTTTAATTCAGATGAAAGAAAACGCAAAAAAATGGCGAAATAAGCGCGACAACATTAACATATATTTTTTAGTCGAAGCAACAAGAGATTTACAAGCGTTCAGATCGGCTATCATTCAAGCTATTGAGGCGGTTGATTTGAGTGGATATAGAGAAATGAATGTGCGTTATGGGCTGGCAGTATATAGAGATGCTGAGTTGAGGCAGGAGGGTGCGCATTTTAAGATGACAAGGTTGACCAATAGGAAAGCGGACATTATTGACTTCTTGAACCAACAAGTTTTTGATCAGGGGAGAAATAATGATTCATGGACAAATTTTAGATGGTCACTTAATGAGTTGTTACTTCGAGGAAATTTTCCAGCCGATCAGCATAATATGGTATTTGTTATGGGTTCTCATGCTGATTTAAGTTTTAATAGGGCTCGCGCCAGAACAGCTCTGGAGGAAGATTTAATTATTGAAGAAAAGTATCGTCGTCTCGAAGAGCGTATTGCAGAGCTGAGTATTAATTTGACCTTCTTGCAATTGACCAATTCAGAAGGAAATGTATACACCCGTTTTGCAGAGGAGGGAAGGGCACTAATGGTCAATAATACACTTAAAAAATATGCAGAATACGATCCAGTACTTATGGCCAATTTTAGCCCACCTCCACCCAATGTACCAGATTTAGAAAATAAAAACCAACTAGAAGTAAATGGCGTCACCTGGGGATTGATAAGACGACCACCTAGAGGAGGTGTGCTAAAAGGTAGTGAAATTGTAGAGTCAGTTTGGCATTCTATTGAAAGTCAATACATCAGAAACGACAGTGCATATCAGACATTTAGAAAATTAGGCGACGGTGAGGCACTAAGTAGTGATATAGGGGAGAGCTTTGCGGCTTTGGTATGGGCAGACATTGACGATATGATTAAGAGTAGTAAACTGAATCAAAATGCTATTGAAAATTTAATGGATGAAAAAAT
>SLDF01000125.1 GCA_007125435.1 Saprospiraceae bacterium | reverse complement strand
TCGCGATTGGGTATTCATTTCAGATTTGGCACCATCTCGATCAGAGAAAAAGCTTATCGGTCACAATCTCTAAGTGACACATATCTCAATGAACTAATTTGGAGAGATTTTTACAGCCAAATCTTAGGTGCATTCCCTCATGTCGTCTCCCAGTCATTTAGAGAAGCTTATGACCACATCCCATGGAGAGAAAATGACGAAGAGTTCAAAGCATGGTGCGAAGGTCGCACAGGTTATCCCATAGTCGATGCCGGTATGCGGGAATTAAATACGACGGGCTATATGCACAATAGAGTCAGGATGATTACAGCCAGTTTTCTGACCAAGCATCTTCTCATGGATTGGCGAAAAGGGGAAGCCTATTTTGCAGAGAAACTGCTAGACTTCGAACTGGCCTCCAACAATGGAGGATGGCAATGGGCAGCCGGCAGTGGCACAGATGCTGCACCATATTTCAGAATTTTCAATCCCGACAGCCAGCAAAAGAAGTTTGATAAAGATTATAGATACATTAAAAAGTGGGTGCCTGAGTTTGGCACTGATGACTATCCTGAGCCATTAGTTGATCACAAATTTGCCCGAGAGCGTTGCCTGGAGACGTATAAGGAGAGTTTGAAATAAATGTTGTACGAAAACAAGAATTCATTACATTTGCACAAAATCGTAATTGAATATGTCAAGAGTACTAATCATAGGCGCCGGCGGTGTCGGTAGAGTTGTAGTTTTCAAGTGTGTCAAGAACAGGGATGTCTTTCCTCATATCATGCTGGCCAGTCGTACGAAGTCAAAGTGCGATATCATTGCCGATGATGCGCAGAAGGCCTTTGGTGGAGAGCGCATCCATACGGCCGGTGTAGATGCCGATAACGTCGATGAGATGGTCAATCTGATCAGAGCATTCAAGCCGGACCTTGTCCTTAATGTCGCCCTACCCTATCAAGACTTACCCATTATGGATGCCTGCCTGGCTACAGGTGTTGATTATATGGATACGGCCAATTACGAGCCTAAAGACGAAGCCAAATTTGAATACTCATGGCAGTGGGCCTACCACGACAGGTACAAAGATGCCGGCATCATGGCATTACTAGGATGTGGGTTTGACCCCGGTGTGACCAGCATATTCACAGCGTATGCCGCTAAGCATTACTTTGATGAAATCCACTATCTTGACATCGTCGACTGTAATGCCGGTGACCACGGTAAAGCCTTTGCTACCAACTTTAACCCTGAGATCAACATCAGAGAAATCACACAAAAAGGCAAATTCTACGAAAATGGAGAATGGAAAGAGGTAGAACCCCACTCCGTCATGAAGGAACTTAACTATCCTGATATTGGCCCCAAAAAATCCTATCTCATCTACCATGAAGAATTAGAGTCCTTAGTCAAAAACTTTCCCACCATAAAGCGAGCTCGATTTTGGATGACATTTGGAGATGAATACCTGACCCATCTGAGAGTAATACAAAACATCGGTATGGATCGCATTGATCCTGTCAATTATAAAGGTACAGAAGTCATACCATTGGAGTTTCTAAAGTATGTATTGCCGGATCCCGGCAGCCTCGGTGAAAACTACAGTGGCGAGACCTCCATTGGATGTCGCATCAAGGGTATAAAAGACGGCAAGGAGCGCACCTATTACATCTGGAACAATTGTAAGCATCAGGACGCATTCAATGAGACCGGTGCTCAGGGAGTATCATTTACGACAGGTGTACCGGCGATGATCGGCGCAAAGATGATTATCACAGGCCAATGGAAGGGTAATGGAGTGTTCAACGTCGAAGAATTTGATCCCGATCCATTCATGGCAGAGCTGCCGAAGCATGGACTCCCCTGGCATGAATCATTTGACATAGATTTAGAGTTATAAGATGGAAACACCAGGCCGGGTACTTATTGAGAAAGAACGATTTGAGCTGACCATAGAGCGTCTCGCCCATCAGCTTATTGAAGAGTTTGGCGATTTTAGTCAGACTTGCGTTATCGGTATTCAGCCCAGAGGTACTATATTGTCTGATGTGCTCATCAAACGCCTCAAAGATTTGACCGGCAATTCATCCATTGCTTACGGCCTACTGGACATTACTTTTTATAGGGATGACTTCAGGACCAGATCAAAACCCCTGTCTGCCAGTGAAACCAAAATAGACTTTCTGGTAGAGGGTAAGCGCGTCGTCCTTATCGACGATGTATTGTACACGGGCCGTACTATACAGGCGGCATTGGCAGCGCTCCAGCATTATGGCAGAGCAGAATCCATCGAACTATTGGCATTGATCGACCGTAGATTCAACAGGCATCTGCCCATACATCCTGATTTTACGGGACTGAGAGTTGATGCACTGGATGACGCCTATGTCAAAGTCAATTGGACAGACAATAACCAACCGGATCAGGTATTGATTTTTGGGGGAAAAGAACATTAAGAGACCACAAGGTAAGACCGTTAAACACTGCTTAGATGACAGAATTACAGCTTAGTACAAAACACTTGCTCGGGATCAAATACATACAGCGATCTGATATTGAGTTGATATTGGAGACTACTCATCAATTCAAAGAGATCATCAACCGCCCCATAAAGAAAGTACCATCCCTCAGAGACATTACCATCGCTAATCTGTTTTTTGAAAATTCTACGCGTACCAGAGTTTCTTTTGAGTTGGCTGAGAAAAGGCTTTCAGCAGATACGGTTAACTTTTCTGCCTCGGCTTCATCAGTCAAAAAAGGCGAAACCCTCCTCGACACCGTAAACAACATCCTCTCTATGAAAGTAGATATGGTTGTCATGAGGCATCCGGCAGTAGGTGCGCCCATGTACCTGTCAAGACATATCAATGCCAATATCATCAATGCCGGCGATGGCACACACGAACACCCCACTCAGGCACTACTGGATGCCTACAGTATGATGGACAAGGTCGGCAGTCTCGACGGCAAGAAGATTGCCATCATTGGAGACATCGTGCATTCCAGAGTGGCGCTGAGCAATATTTTTTGCCTCACCAAGCTAGGGGCCAAAGTCAGGGTTTGTGGACCTCCCACATTGATCCCGCGACACATAGAAAGTCTAGGTGTGGAAGTTTCTTATGACCTTGACGACACACTCAGATGGTGCGACATTGCCAATATTTTGAGAATTCAACTGGAGCGTCAGGAGCTTAAATACTTTCCATCGCTTAGAGAATACCACTTGCACTTTGGTGTCTCACTGGAGCGATTAGAGAAGCTGGACAAAGAGATTGTCATCATGCACCCCGGCCCTATCAACCGCGGTGTAGAGATCACCAGCGATGCTGCCGATAGCGGACAGTCCATCATACTACAGCAAGTAGAGAATGGTGTTGCCGTGCGTATGGCCATCCTATTCCTCCTGGCGAATAGGAGAGATGAGAAACTATAACAGAGAATATCAGATAAAAAACATATTTATTATTGATTCGTTATTATGACCGTAGGGTAAATCGGAGGTTAATCCAAAATTGGGTTTATACGCTTTATTGCATCAGCGATGTGAAAGGATAGCGACGACAGGAGCTAGACTCTGCGTAGCGATAGTGCAGCAGAGGCCGACCGTTCAGGGAGTCCTGAAACGTAGCGACCCGTAACGAAGTGGAGGGTGATGCCCTAGTCAGCAAAAAAAAAATGCTAACTTTAAATCGAATGTATTCACAAAAACTGTAATAGAAATCAAAACACTATGAGGTACTTTTTCAGTCTTATTATTTTGGTGTGTTTATCTTTCAGCCTTGCGTATGGACAAGGATTTGAGATCAAGGTAAAGCTGGATAATTACGACGAAGACATACTCTATCTGGGCTACCACTTTGGCGAAAAGCAATACCTGCGTGACAGCACCGATGTCAAAGACAAAAAGGGCTATTTCGTTTTTTCAGCGGATACCTTGCTGGACAAAGGTATGTACCTTATCCTCATGGCTCCTGAAAAAAAGAACTTTCAAATCCTCATAGATGATACGCAGAAAATCAGCCTGACAGCTGATGCAGAGCAAATCGACAAAACCATAACCTTCAAGAACAGTAAACAAAACGAGGCTTTCTTCAAGTACATGTCCTATCTATCTGAAAGGCGCAGGGAAAGCGAAGTCATAAAAGGCCAAATGGATGAGGCAGACGACGATCAGAAGAAAGCAGACTATGAAGCTCAGCTCCGCGAGATCAGTAAGCAAGTGAGAGCCCACCAAGAGTCCATCGTCAATGCTAATCCACAGTGGCTGCTCAGCGCCATCATCAAGGCCAACTGGGACATCGAGACACCTGAATTCGAAGGGACTGAAGAAGAACAAATGTACAGCAGATTTTACTACATAAGAGACCACTTCTTTGACAACTTGGACATGTCAGATGATCGACTGATACGCACGCCTGTCATGTTTCCTCGGGTCGATGCCTTTGTCAATAAATACCATGCTGTCATTCCCGACTCGGCCATCGTGGCTGTTGATAAAGTCATGGCCAAGCTAGATGGCAATGCTTCAGGCTATAGATATTTTCTGGCTCACTTTCTCAACCACTACAGTAAGTCAAAGTACGTCGGCATGGACGCGGTCTACGTCCACTTAGTGGAGAATTACTACGCCAAAGGCAAAGCCTCATGGGTCGAAGAAGAAAACCTCAATAAAATCATCAAAGAAGCTGCTAAACTGAAGCCCATACTGATCGGCAAGCCCGCACCGGATCTGACCATGCAGACCAGAGAAGGTCGTCCCGTCGTACTCAGTGAGGTTGATGCAGATTTTACCGTTTTGATATTCTGGGCACCGGACTGCGGCCATTGCAAAAAGTCCATGCCAGGTGTCTCTAAGTTCGCCGAAAAGTTCAAAGAAAAAGGTGTCACCGTATTTTCTGTTTGCTCTAAGCTCAATGACGTGACAGAGTGCTGGGAAATGATAGACGACAAAAACCTCGATCACATGCTACACGCCGTAGACCCTTACTACAAGTCAAGATTCAAAGAAAAGTACAACGTCAACTCTACGCCCAAGATATTCATCCTCGACAGAGACAAGACCATCGTCTCCAAGAGCATCGGCACAGAGCAACTGGACGAAGTCATGACGCGATTTACAGAAGATCTCAAAGGTTGATATGATCCTACTATTCGACTACGAAGAAGTGACCATCACGACGCCGGCTCTATTGTTTTCGGCCTCAGCATTTCTATTGCTCTCTTTCACCAATAGATACATCACCCTATCCAATCGGATACGCACCCTCTGCGACACGTACATAGAGTCCCCCAAGCCCACAGTGCTCAAGCAGATCCGCATCTTAGACAGGCGCGTGGACTTCCTCAGATTCATGCAGATCATCATCATTCTCAGCCTATTTGCAGCCGTCTTTAGCATGTTTCTCATCTTTCTCAAGTATTATATTTACGGCGTCATCGTCTTTGGCATCAGCCTGACATTACTCTGTATCTCACTGCTCACCACCATTTACGAGATCAACATCTCATCCAGAGCACTCAAGATCAATATAGAAGAATCACTGCACACTGCCGGCACATCCTTCCAGCACCCCTCATCTACTACTGATGAGAAGAAAAGCGACGATACGTAGCTGATTTATGGGTTAATGATGTTTTGGGCGTGACCCTACGGGTCGGGCTATTCGCTTGTATTCCTAGCTGTCTCATGGGCAGTTGCTGGTTGCTGGTTGCTGGTTGCTGGTTGTTTACGCTTCGCTGTTTAGTGTTTGAGATGCGCTTCGCTTTCTCAAACGTTTACGCTGCGTGGACTTTGTCCACTTCGCTGTTTAGGCTTGAAGATGACAGGAAGCTTCCAAGTCTTATTTGGATAAAAGATCCTTATTAACAGGCTGCCGAGAAGTCTCCAATAGAAGCTCTGCTAAAAACGCGAACGTAGTGAATTAAACGTCAGCAAATCAAACCGATTAACTTCAAAATAAAAGAAGGATCAGTAGCACCAACGGTGCGACATGCGAAGTTTAAGATCGTAAAATTAGCCACCATAAGGATAATTATCTGATAGAAACAAATCAAACAGCCCACAATGTCAAAAATCATGGTCATCCTCAAATCATATAAATCATAGTTCAGACAATCATATAGCATCGTCCAGGCATTTCTTCGCTGTTTAGGCTTGAAGATGACTGATAGCTTTCAAGTCTTAATTTGACAAAAGCTCTTCATTAACAAACTACTGAAAAATCCGTAATAGATGCTCTGCTATAAACGCGAGCGATAGCGAGTTAAACGTGAGCAAAGCGAACTAAACGCGAGCGATAGCGAGTTAAACGTGAGCAAAGCGAACTAAACGCGAACGGTAGTGAGCTAAACATGAGCGAAGCGAACTTATCACAGGGCTGACGCCCTGCGCTATTATGATGTCGCCAC
The DNA here is from genome assembly GCA_007125435.1 of Saprospiraceae bacterium. Lineage (GTDB taxonomy): Bacteria > Bacteroidota > Bacteroidia > Chitinophagales > Saprospiraceae > SLDF01. The sequence goes on along the minus strand of SLDF01000125.1, from coordinate 8,145 downwards.
GCTGTGGGTTGGATTCAGATTTTATCAAGAACGCTGAGTTAGTCTACAGATTATATAGATAAAATAAACCGAGGCTGATCTAAAGGTGGGACAGGCTGTTCCAAAACAAGAGGGAGATACAAAATACTGAGACAGAGATTGAATTACACTCCCACTTTTCACCCTGCATCACGCTTATACAATGTTGTGGGAAGTATATCATTGGGGTCAACGGCTACAATTTTTCCATTCCTTACCACAATTATAGGACTGTTCTTTTGCTTTTTGTATTCAATAAGCCTTTTGTAGGTCTCTTCCAGGCCTTTGACTATTCTATCTCTTTCTTCTTTTAATTGTTCTTTAGTTGCCATAATAGTTTCTTTTTAAGTCTTCCCATTGTTTAGGATTATTGATTGTTTCTTCCTTCAATGCTCCTTCGGCTATTACTTCATAAGTATCTCCTGAATTGTTTACAAAAAGCCAGTTATCTACCTTGTCTAGGGCGCTGTTTTGATATAAATATCATATATTTGCAAGTATGAAAACAGATCAAATAATTAAGCTCTTTCGTGAACTTCCAATTGGGGACAAAGAGCATGTAATGGAATTGCTTTCCAAGGAATGGGAGCTAGAAGAAGGTGACTTTAAACTAATTCTGAACGAGGTTGAAAATCTTCAAGTGAAGAAACCTTCATGTGTTCATTGCCAGAGTGCTGATACAGTAAAGCGTGGGAAAATCCGAGGCGTTCAAAGGTATTCCTGCAAAACTTGTGGTAAATATTGGATGGCCACTCATGGCACAAGCGTATCGGGGTTGCACAAGAGAGAATTGTGGAATAAATACATCCAATGCTTTGAACAGGGTATGAGCATAAGAAGAACAGCAAAAGAGGTTGGAATAAGTTTGCAAACTAGTTTTCGATGGCGCCATCGATTACTGTCGTCATTGAACAGCCTAGTTCCAGAACAACTTGAGGGCGTCATTGAAACGGATGACTTCCAATTGTCGCTAAGTGAAAAAGGAAAACGAGGTTTAAAAAGGAAGCCTCATAAAAGAGGTAGAGATAGCAAGAATCATGATTCAGAAAAAGTAAGTGTATTAGTATCAGTAGTCAGAGGACAAAGTGGAGCCAATGGCAGTGTGATTAAAGCTAAGAAAATAAATGGAGAGCAAGTGAAAAAGGCTTTAGGAAGCAAATTGAAAAGTGGATCAACTATAATTACAGACCACGCTAAATCCTTTAAAATTCTATCAGAACTTGACCAGGTTGAGCATAAGACAGTAAATTCAAAAGTAAACCAAAGAAGAAGGCATCCAGTCCATCTTCAGACAGTCAATCAAAGCCACAAGGCCATTAAGGATTTTCTAGCACCATTTAACGGAGTATCTACAAAATATCTCCAAAACTACTTGACTTGGTTTCATTTCAAACAATGCACAAAAATGAGACTAGATAAGCTTAAGCAAGCATTCACAATCTGTTTATTATCAACCAATGCACTGGATTGGTTGAGGGAACTAACTATTAATGATACAATTATCATAACATAGCCAATTTGTGCAAAGAACCTGCTTTAGTATTAACTCAATGTAAACTTGGCGTTATTTAAACATCAATAATGACAGGCGCCATTCAAATAACATTGAATTACACAACTGATAATACGATTACTTCATATCAAAATTTAGTATATATTAGGTTTAGCTATGTTTTTTTTCGTATCTGGATTAGGCTTAGAAGGCTTGCAGGAAAACCTTCTATTTTATAGGATGCAACATTCTATAATATTGTCGCATGGTGATTTTGTTTAGGGCATCACCCACTTCATGTCCTCTCACCAAAGCTTTGGTGAGAGGACATGAAGTGGGTCGCTATGCTACGGGGCTCGCTGTTCGCTCGGCCTCGATTCCGCAATTGCTACATCGAGTCTGGCTCCGCATACGCTACACCACCCGCTACGCAGCGCTGATGCAAATACATTTGAACAAAACAACACTTTAAAGTGTACCACCTTACAAGTTGGACATCTTGCTCAGTTTTTAAAATATTGTTTCCCCCTGAAAGGTCAGGTATTCAGACTCTAAAAAGCGACCTGACGACGGCAGGAGGAAGGTAATGCCCAAAAGAAAAAAAACAAACCATTGTACCTAAATGTGGTCTGCAAATCAGTCCGGCTGGTCTTTATTAAAAATCAAGTCCAATCTAAAAGCCAATCCTACATTTTCTATTGTCGTATTTTTTTTGGATATTGTGATATGAGGATGAAGCCAATTGTCAAGATAGATCAGTGGTGTATGCGGATTGCCAATACGAGGCTGCTTCTTTTGTGGTGCATATTGTATTGCCCTAATAGTCACTTGTGGGGTCAGGAGCCTTTCATGATCGATAAGCCTGTGGTAGATACTCTGGAGTTTGCTATCACGGATAGTGTATACGTCGCACCGGATGGCGATGATGCTAACAGTGGTAGTGTGTATGCGCCGCTGAGGACTTTTAATGCAGCGATCAACCATATACCCTTCAATGATACTACGGATGGCATCACACATGTATATGGACTGGTCATAGTGAAGGAAGGCCACTACCAGCAGTCATTCATACAGTCTCAATCCCAGTGGCAGCAAGGCAATCACTTCAAGCATATAAGCGTGCGTGGAGAGGGTGTCGTGACGATAGGTGGAACTAAAGACTCGCCGCTGGAAGGGCATCTCATGCAGCTCAGAGGTAGTCACATCTACATCAAGAATATCAACCTGAGATATGGGGGTCTGGTCGGTCTCATATTAAGCGGAGAGGCGCGATTTCCCAGAACCATGAGTGACATCATCATGGAGGATGTTACTGTAGACAGTGTAGCCTCGCATGGGATCTTGATCAACTATGCTGAGCGTGTTGCAGCTTCACGGGTGACGGTGATGCATAGTGGCGGTTATGATCCGCCTATACCACCTTTTCCGTGCAGGACGTGGCCATCCGGATTTAAGCCTTATTTTAGTGACCATGTGCAGATAACAGAATCTGTCGTACAGCGCAACTGGGGGGAGGGTATTAATTTCCATAATTGCCAATATGCAAAGATACAGGCCTGTATGGTCAGCGATAATCACAGCACAAATATCTACAGTGACAACTCGTCCAAATATATCATAAGAAATAACTTGATCTATAATACCCCGGGCATTATGGAACACTGGCGAAGCTGCTATGGCTTCGAGGAGGCACCTGTCGCACCTAGAGGGATCAGCCTCGCTAATGAAAGATCATGCCCGGTCACTCGAGGGTTCATTGTGAATCGGACCATAGACTGTGCGCTTGAATGTATACACCCATTCAATGGCACGGTGCGCATCCCTACGATAGACAGCATCTATGCCTACAATAATATCATTGTCAACATCAGTGCTGCCTTTAGCCTATGGGAAGGTGTGACAGAATTAGCCACCTCTTGCATGCGCAATGTCTACATAGTCCACAACACATGCATCGGCGTAGATAGTGACCCTGAGATCCGTAATACAGCTATGGTCAACTTCAACTTTGCTTCAGGAGTAAATTTGGCTTTGCGGCCATTATCAAGCATAGAGAGTTCTTTGTTTGCTCAGAATATATTTTCTTTCAGGCAAGATGATTTTCCTAATCTTAACATCCTGCGGCGGGTGCTCCATCCGACCTTTCCTGCACCATTTGACGTAGAGTTTAGTCAAAACATTTGGAATGTAGAGCCGGCAGCATTTGGCTTTGATTCTTTGTCACGAGTGGCACCTGATTTGTTTGATGAGGCAGATATGGCAGAAGCTATGTCCTGGAGTGAGCACACGTTTACCGATTATGTGCATGAAGGCAATCCCTACCCTTTCGTGGTCGACGATTTCCTGGGAAGAGAGAGAACCATCTGGACCGAAGGTGCTATAGAGACTAAATTGTCTACATCCTCAAACCTAGTACCTGCAAAAGTAGGGTTGAAGCTGTACCCTAATCCCGGCCAAAACTTTGTCATCATCGAAAGTGAGGAAGACATGACACAAATACAAGTCACAGATGCTCATGGAAGAACTTATCACCTCATGACATACTTTGACCATCCAATATCTAAAGTGCAATTGGCTACAGAAAACTTTACACCAGGTCTATACATCATAAATGCCAAACTGATCAATGGCGTAAAAATGCACATGGTTTGGGTGAAGCAATAACACTCAAATAGGCTCTAAGCACTTCAACTCAATTCCATTCAGTCAAAAATACTTACTGGTGAATAGAGAGATGATGTATCAACTTGTCAGCGATTTCATCAGATTTCCCAAGACTCAATTTTGAATAGCCATATTAATTCTGTATTTTTGCATTAATCATTGATAGACAATCAGTATTGTATTGCAGAAAGATTTTTTTATCTCTTCAAGTCCTTTTTCTATGGGTAAATCTACAGGTTATTTCAGATATTAAATGGGATTTAAGAAACCGCATAGTTCTCAAGCAAATGCGCATTAATACTGTGCCCATTTGAAACAATACAGTCACTGATTGATTTATTTAAAAACGACAAACTACATATGCGAAATTTACTTATTCTAATGGCGGTTGCCATTTTCACAGTTGCTTGTCAAAGCGATTCATCAAGTGATAACCAAAAAGACGGCAATGACATCATGACAACTCAGGACAATATGGATCAAAGCACATCCAACCCTGATTTTGACGTTAATTTTCCGGATCAAAACACACCTCCTCAGCCTCAAGAAGGCCCTCAGCAAGTCAATATACCTGCCGGACCTGATGGCGTAGTGCACCACTATATATGTGTCGACCAATGTGCAGGTGGCCATTCAGAGGGTCCGGGAAACTGCCCGGTTTGTAGCAAGACCTTGGCACACAATCAAGCCTGGCATGATGCACAAAACCAAGGCGCACAACAAACACAGCCCAACCAGTTTGGCCCGAGAAGTGATGGCGCACCAGATCCACAGATTCAAACGCCAAACCCATCTGAGCAGCCACAACAGGTCAATATCCCCGCTGGAGCTGACGGTATAGTTCACCACTACGTATGCGTGGATGGCTGTGTGGGAGGCCACTCAGAAGGTCCCGGTACATGTCCCGGATGCAATAAAACACTGGCACACAATCAAGCGTGGCATAATCAATAATATCTCCTGACTTTTAATCGTGCCTTTACAACTTTCTGTTTAGCTTTATTGATTAATGAGATCTGTAGGATTTAAATCATCATTGTATCTATCCTACTTAATTAGAAGTGGTATACGTCAATTTACGCTTTATTTGCTTCTAATCATGTCTGGCTTGAGTGGGTTATTGTATTCTCAAACTACACACAGATCTGAAGCCTGGCTGGGCTATATCACATCCTATAGACTCAATGAGAAGTGGGGTATATGGAATGATTTCCATTACGTTGGTCAGACTTTTTTTGTCAGCAGACATGGTTTGACTTATTTTGCTCAACGGAACTTAGAAATATCAGGGGGCTATGCTTATGTTGCAACATCTCTCCCTGGTGGCACTAGAATTGAAAGACCAGAAAACCGAATATGGGGACAGGTAGAAACACGCATCACACTCAATCGGAGATGGATCATCAGAGCCAGGTACCGTCACGATGCGCGATTCAGGCAGGCCATCGACCAGGGTCAATTGCTCAATGAAAAAGTCCTCTCCATGCGATATCGCTTCTTAGTTGGTTTGAGGTATAAGGTCATTAGATTTGACAGTGGTCGCTCGATTCACGCCAATGTGCTGAATGAATTCCTATTGCATTCTGGAAGTGCTATACAAACCGGTGTGATAGATCAAAACAGGACCTATCTTTTGGCCGGCTTTACACTCAAAAGAATGACCCTCATGGTCGGATACCACAATCGATTATTGCCAAACATCCAGACAGGTAACTTGAGCGTCAGGCATGGCCTTACCTTATGGGGTGTTCAGAGTTTCGGATGGAAGGCGGATAAAGTGTTTATCCCGCTTGACTAGCTGATAACTCTAGTGATTCAGCTAATGCCTAACAGGCCTTTGTTGTTGGCCTTGAAACAGCAGAGGAATCAGGCACCAAGTATTTGTCAGCATAGCTATTGTCATAAACCAGAACCATAATCAAGGCCTCATAGCTTTTAGATGGATCAATTTGGCTAGGCCCTGATGAAATGCCCCTTCATCTAGATTGCGATCCTCCTCGGCTAGTAAATCGATGTCCAAACTGGAAAAGTCTTCCTCAAGCATCTCAGTATTAAATAGCATATCTATGTCTCGAGGGCCGCCTGAGGTCAGTCCAAATTGCTCCTTCCTAAAGCCTTCTAAAATCAAATGGCCACCAGGCTTGAGGGATGAGATGAGATTCCTGTGAATAGATTGTCTAAGATCAGGACTAAAATGCGCAAATACCAAACCTATGGCGTCATATACTTGTGCAATAGCATTGAAATCCTCAGCATTCAAAATGTTGTATGTGATTTCGACTCCCATTTCTTCTGCCAGCGCAAGCGCCTTCTGCTGTCCAACATGACTGGAGTCAAAAGCATCTACCTGCCAACCCAGCTTCGCTGCATATACAGCTTGTCGACCCTCTCCTTCACACGGCAGCAATATGCGCCCCGGCTTGAGGTCGTCAATGATACTCTTAAAAAACGCATTGGGGTTCAATCCGTAAACGTAATCCTCACGGTCAAACCTTTCATTCCAAAACTGACTCATGTTGTATTGTTATATTTTATATACAATGCAGTTTAAAGAGATTGGTTCTATTACCGTATTGAAATCATTTCACAGAGACCAGGCCTTTCACCATTGAAGCGAGCTGAGTGCTTAGATGTCTGACATCATTCAGCGTGCGAGGCAGGGCTTCACCCAAGGGTCGGGCACCATTAGTTATAGAAAATGCCGCCAAAAGTCCAAGCTTCTTGATATCCCCATCTGATAAAGACACTTCTCCGGCTATGGCAATCACAGGTTTTTGATAAGCTTGAGCAGATTGGATGACCCCCTTGATCAGTTTACCACGCATGGTTTGCTGATCCAGTCTACCTTCACCTGTAATGATGAGGTCACACCATTCTACAGCTTTGTCAAAGTCAATCAATTCCTTTATGGTTTTTATACCGGGCTGCAAGTCCGCATTTAAGAATGCCAAACTCCCTGCCCCTACGCCACCGGCAGCTCCTCCCCCACTCACATCATGCACATTAACACCCAGCCGGGATTGTATCAGGTCGGCCATATGACGGAGCCCCTGATCTAACTTATCTATGTCAGTAGAACTCGCCCCCTTTTGCGGGCCGTAGATATGTGCAGCGCCGCTTGGTCCATAGAGAGGATTATTGACATCACACAATACCGTAAATTTGATATCGTCAATATCTATCGTCTTTTCGATCCGGTTAATTTGAATCAGGTCTTGACCTCTTGGCACCTCCACCAGTCCTTGATCATTGTAAAACCGATATCCAAGCGCTGCCGCCAGTCCGGTTGCCAAATCATTGGTAGCACTACTGCCAATGCACAGTACGACTTCCTCTGCACCCATAGAGACAGCGTACCTTATGAGCATACCAGTACCAAAAGTAGTGGTGTGCATAGGGTTTCGCTCATGAGGCTTGAGCAGTTGATATCCGGATGCCTGAGCCAATTCGATGATGGCCAACTTTCTATCCGGTATCCATGCAAAACCAGCATCAATAGGGCGATTCAAAGGGTCTACAACTTTAGTGGTAGTCCATTCTCCATTAAGCGCTTTATTCAATATCAACGAGGTGCCCTCACCGCCATCCGCCAGCGAACACACTTTTGTATTAAAACTATCGTCGACAGCGAGAAATCCGCTTTCGATAGCAAGTCCTATTGCATCAGAATCCGCTGCATCCTTAAAGCTATCAGGGCTTATGAGTATTTTCATAAAGGCTATATTAAAACATTTGATATGAAGAGCTAAAATACGATTAACCCGGATTATGCATTGAAAATTCGTAATGAGGGTTAAAATCGACGAAGGAGATTCACGAATGCCATAAAAAAAATAAAAGCTATATGAGTAAATGGCGAAAAAATAAGTGATTTTGTGAATGAGCCATAGTCAACCCTACGGTGATTGAACAAAATCAAGCAAAGCGACTTATTTTGAAGCCATTTGAAGCCGTAATACCCGCCTGCTGCC
>SLDF01000216.1 GCA_007125435.1 Saprospiraceae bacterium | reverse complement strand
TGTTTAATGTTTGAGATGCGCTTCGCTTTCTCAAACGTTTACGCTGCGTGGACTTTATCCACTCCGCTGTTTATGCTTGAAGATTACTGTAAGCTTTCAAGTTTTTTGGGATAAAAGCACCTTACTAACAAACTGCAGAAAAATTCTCAACAGAAGCTCTGCTATAAACGCAAATGCAGCAAATTAAACGTTAGCGGCAATGAACTAAACGCTTAAGCTGCTTAATAATGCAATTAAGCTCTTCAAGCAGACGCTATTGGATACTGTGGAGCCGAGCCAGAGTCGGCTCACTCCCTTCTGAGCCAACCTTTTTCCGCCATGCAGCCAAACACCTTGCTTCAATTAGTAAAAATGCCGGCTACAACGGCTACTCAAATGGTTTGAACAACTGGATATTATCTATCCCCAGCGCTCTAAGGACTATGCTATTGTACTCGCGCATGGCTTTTTCATTGGTGCCACGCTGTACAGCCTTGAGGTAAGCTTGACTTTCCATCTCGAGCTGGTCTATCAACTCGTCATAGATAGCTTTTATGCAGTCTTCATGATCGCAGTTGTCCCTGATGTTCTGTTCAATTTCTCTCCTTTTTATTTCGAAGAGATCGAAGTATATATTGATAAAGCAATACGTGCTCTCATCCATGGTGAGATTATAAAATGTTTCATAGGGGTCAAATATGGTTGCTGTCACTATATCTAAGGAGTCTTGATAAGAATTGACATCAAGATAAATCTGGATGGCAAGCTTATACGCCTCAGACTTGAAAGTCATGGGGTCATTGCTTCCAGCGGCATCACCGGTTGTTGCCCTCAGCTTTATTCTATCTTCTTCTGACCACTTGATGTACGGATGCTCATAAAAACTTCTTCCTGCCGGAGATTCATTAGTAAACATGGTAGTATTGGTCATTGTCAGCTCGTCTGAGAAAAACAGTTCGTTGGAGTTGAGGCTGTCGTTGATGCCATACTCATCATTATACTTCCAGAAGAACTCGTTGTAAGGCATGGCACTAATCTTGCGATAGTCATCAATATCATATCCATAAAACTTAAACTTAGGAATAAAGAAAGCTTGGTCATAGTCATAAGCATATAGGATAGCTTCTGTCCTTACGACTATGTTTTCTTCATCATATCTTCTCCTGACGTAATCCATCTCATAGATGAGGTCTATATGGTTGAAAACAACATCTCCGTCGACTCCATTAAATGTCTGCGTTATATTGAAGCTGAGTCCTAATATCTCATCATGCGGAAAAATAGGTAAAAACGGATGTCTATCTGTATCAACACAGTTCATGGTAATTTTGAGTATGGATTTTTGAGTGGCATTGATCCATACTTTGCCTTCAAAATACTCACCAATATTAGCTTTTGGCATGTAATCCACGACAAAGATAGAATCCCCAACTTCGTTCAGAAACTTATTGTCTAAGCTCAAATAAAACGTTCTCTTCAGCTTATAATGTGACAACTGAAAGGGGTTGATAGGGAAATAGTTGCTCTTGTTAAACAAGCTCAGCATAATGATAGCTCTGGAGCTACCCAATGAACCAAAGAACTGTTTCTTCATCGGCATCAGAGCCAGCCTTCCGGCCTTCATATGTAAATCGTCGACATCATATCCCCTCACATCCACATTAAAATAGCTCTCTACCAATTCAATCTGCTCGCCATCGGTGTAGCTTTTTAATTCAAAATAAGCTTTGGAACTGTTCTCGGCTCTAGATTGTGAAGACTTACATGACCGTATGAGGTTGTATAGGTATGAATCGTCTTTGGGCCTTATGGTCACTTCAGCGAGTTCTATAGTGCTTTCCTTGAGATACACCGTATACACTTGCTTACCCGGTTCGAGCTGCATGACATACTCTTCATAGCCAATAAATGATATCGATATACGATCAGAAGCATCTCGAACAGCAAGCCTAAAAAAACCATCTGAATGGCTAAGCGTCCCCCTGTTCAGATCCTTGTTATAGACATTGGCATAAGCTATTGGCTCCCTCGTCTCTTCATCCAATATTCTACCTTCGATATCGACCAACTCCTGCCCCACCATTACACCAAAAGTACTTAGTGCAAAGCACAGTACAAGGAAAACGCTGATATGTCGTACCATCAAGCAGATCATTGTGTGAAACTAATAAAAAACAGGGAATTTGTACGTGTGGGGCATTAGATTTTCATTGGTGCAATAATAGAGTGTTAGCCTTTATACTACGTCTATAAACTCGAGTGGGTAGCAGTTTCATACTACTTTATGCATACTCTCATCTTAGTCTTGTTGGATCAGGTGCTCAGGGCAATCTATCCTCAAGTCAGTTGGTTGTAAATCTTGGTTTAGAAGCTTGCAAAAGTGCTTTTTTGTTTTGTTGGAATAGTCATAATAACTACATGTCAAACACATGCGCTGTATGGTAATTACACCTGACTGGTTTAGATGCCTTATAATGTTTAAAAGGCTTAATAAGAGGTGTTCCTTATCGTCGGGATGAAGGCTATCAATAGGCTTGATAATTTCTTTGCTGAACATTGATGTTTTGTCAGCTATTTCTTTTCCTTTTTTTGTTAATTTAATGATGTAACTGCGTGTATCGTGTTGCTGAGTTTCTTTTGTAATGAGTTGTTTTTGTCCTAAAGTCTTAATAGTGTCGCTTATGGTAGCTTTGGTCATATTAAACTCGGATGCCAAATAGCTGACTTTACATTTTTCGTCGCTGTGAAACCTAAGGAATATTAATACTTGAACTTGAATGGGTGTAAGTGAATTCTCTTTACTCTCTTGCCATAACAAAACTCTAAATGCCTGGGCAATTCTTTCTAACGAAGCCACAATTTTGCTTTCTGTGCTTTTGTTTTGATGATTTAGATTAAAGTCTGATGTACTCATGCAGTATTTATTTTGTGAAACATCAATCTAGCGATATTGGTTGCTCTAACTTTAGCTTCATCCGCTTTATCTCCTTCGAACAGTTCGCTAACAGTTTGATTGAATAGAAGTAACCATTCAGAAAATTCAACATTTGTCAATGACGTTATTTTATTTAATTCTAGATGTTTATGCATCGTATTACCACTATAGCTCTGTTCATCTAAAAGCACACTTGCCCAAAACGAATACATTCTAGGCAAGTGGCTCTCCCAATTGACCTGTGCAACATTGTCAAAGATATAGCCCAAGACTATACTTTCTCTTACTTTTCCATAAAATGTATTGACCATCATCTCAATATCAGCACGATCTTGAATGTCATTTTTCATTTAGTCACAATTTTCCATTTCAAGAATAAAGTATCCCTGTCTTTTTATGTCATCTGCCCATTGAGGCTGCAAACTTCTAACATGGCAAAACCTACATTCTTTTGATGTCAAAGGTTGTCCTTCTTGCCCTTTAGTTTTTAAATATGCTCTACCGTAAGCATATATTACAGTAGTGTCCTTTACTGATGATGGTGCAATAATGTCAAAGTGCATGATGCTTCCATCTTTCTTTTTCACATATGTATCCCAAACTGCTACTTCCATTGCTAAAGAATTATTGTTTTGTGCGTTTGAAGAGTATACAAACAGCAAAATGGTAATTAAATATAATACTTTCATTGACTTACAATTTTTATAAAAGCCCCGTAATGCTAGAGGGTGCATTTCAAAATGTCGTTTTTTCGGGTATTGCATCAGCGATGTGTAAGGGTGGCGACGCAGAAGCCAGACTCTGCGTAGCAATAGCGAAGCTGAGGCCGACCGTTTAGGGAGCCCTGGAACGTAGCGACCCGCAGGGTGATGCCCAAAGCGACAAAATGAAATACACCCATGCTAGACAGCTAACAATGCGGAGCCGAATCTTAACCCTTTATGTCTGCCATCGACGCACCAAAGTTGATGTGTAATACATTCCCGTTTGGCGTTACTAATGCCGGAACAGATTTTACGCCTCTAGCTTCAGCTTCTGAAATTCTCGATTTGTCGTTGCCAAAGTGAACTACATCTACATTATCCGAACCTAAAAGCTTAATGATGTCGTGTTCTGCGCTAACACAAACAGAACAACCTGCGTGATAGAAAACTGATTTTTCCATGTTACTATAAATTTATTTATTGCCTGGCAATATTGCCCCTGTATTTCCTGACCGTCTCGAT
>SLDF01000028.1 GCA_007125435.1 Saprospiraceae bacterium | reverse complement strand
ATTATGCCCATAGACTGTTTTGAATGGCTAGCATAGTTACCCTTGCTAATGAAATGACCGCACAACGTCGTTGTAAAATCTCTTGTAATCGAATAAAAAAAATAAATATGCCTGACAATAAACCATGGTTGCAAAATTACCCGGCAGGAGTACCTGCTAATATTAATCCGGATGAGTACGGATCTTTGCTAGAAATGTTTGAAGACACATTCAAGAAGTATGCGGATAAGCCTGCATTCACTTGTATGGGTAAGTCTATGACTTTCAAAGAGCTCGATAAGAAAAGCCAGCGGTTTGCGGCCTATCTCCACTCGAGAGGTCTGGAGCCCGGTGACCGTATAGCCTTGATGATGCCCAATATGCTGCAATATCCTATTACACTTTTTGGTGCATTGAGAGCAGGCCTGGTCGTCGTCAACACCAACCCCCTCTACACGCCGAGGGAGATGAAACATCAATTCACCGACTCCGGCGCTAAAGCCATTGTCATCTGTGAAAACTTTGCTTCCAACCTTGAGAAAGTCATACAAGATACCGGCATCAAAACTGTCATCGTCACTTCTATTGGCGAATTGCTTGGCACCTTCAAGGGCATGATTGTCAATTTTGTCGTCAGATACATCAAGCGTATGGTGCCTAAGTTTAATCTCGAAAATACAGTCACTGTAAGCGAAGCTCTCAAAGAAGGTGCTAAATTTACTATAAAGCCTTTCAAGACCAGCCCTGATGATACGATCCTCCTCCAATACACAGGTGGCACCACCGGTGTTGCAAAGGGCACCATGCTGACCAATCGCAATCTGGTATCCAATATGCTACAGATCAGGGCAGTCATGATGTTTAAACTAAAAGAAGGACAAGAGGTAGCCTTGTCACCATTACCTATGTACCACATATTTGCCTTCTCGGTCAACTGTTTGGCCCTTATGGGTATAGGTACACATACGGTATTAGTCACGAACGCCCGAGACCTGCCATCCGTCATGAAGGAATTTAAAAACCACAAAATCACCATCATGACCGGCGTCAACACGCTATTCAATGCTCTGCTCAATCAGGAGGCTTTCAGTTCGCTTGATTTTAGCAGTCTGAAGGTAGTCGTCGGCGGTGGTATGGCCGTTCAAAAAGCAGTAGCAGAAAGATGGCAAAGTGTCACAGGATGTCCACTGACAGAAGGTTTCGGGATGACAGAGACATCACCCGTCGCCTCAGTAAACCCCATTGACGGGACAGGGCGTATCGGTACGATTGGTCTCCCGGTACCTTCCACAGATATGCGCGTAGTCGACGACAATAAACAGCCACTGCCACACGGTGAGATAGGTGAGATCCAGGTCAAAGGTCCTCAAGTCATGAAAGGTTATTATAACCGTCCAGACGAGACAGCCAAAGCGCTCACTGACGGCTGGATGAATACAGGCGACATTGGCATTGCTCACCCGGATGGTTATTTCCAGATCGTAGACCGTAAAAAAGACATGATCAACGTTTCCGGCTTCAATGTCTACCCCAACGAAATCGAAGACATACTCGCCACGCACCCCAAAATTCTCGAGGCAGCCGCAGTAGGCATTGAAGACGAAAAGTCGGGAGAAGTCGTCAAAGTCTTTATTGTCAAAAAGGACAATTCTCTCACAGAAAAAGAAGTCATCACCTTCTGTAAAGAGCACCTCACCGGCTATAAAGTGCCCAAAAAAGTGGCCTTCCGCGAAGAGCTACCCAAGACCAATGTCGGTAAGATTCTCAGACGTGAATTGAGAGAGTAAGTCATTTTGAATTTGTATTTGGACGTGTCAAAAGTGATAGCAAGTGAGTCCGAAAAACATATTAACAATACGATTGCGGGCAAGTAAAGATCATTCTAAAAACATATAGATTTTTTTATTATTATATTGTTGTGCATATGAAAAGCAAATCATAACTTTATCATGATTTAAAACCTAAAACACAAAATCATTTGAGTGAAATCATACTAACCATCGAAGGTGTCGACCCACTAGAGCTATATGGTGAGAATAACTCCAAGCTCAATATCTTAAAGAATGCTTTTCAAGATGTGCAATTTGTCTCCAGGGGTAATAGCCTGAAACTCAGCGGAGAAAAGAAAGAGACCCAAAAAGCCAAGCAAAAATTTGAGCTCATGGTGCGCTGGCTGAAGGAAAATAATGAGCTCTCCCACCAAAGTATTACTGACATCGTCAAAGGCGGCAATCCATTCGAGTCCAAACTGAGTAAAGGGCACTCAGACAATACGGCTATAGTATACGGCCGCGACGGCAAGGTAGTGCGAGCAAAGACGCGCAATCAAAAATCGCTGGTCAACTCTTCAGAGGCTAATGATATTGTGTTTGCCATTGGGCCGGCAGGTACGGGTAAGACGTATACCGCTGTAGCTCTTGCTGTGCGTGCGCTCAAAAATAAGACCGTGAAAAAGATCATACTGACGCGCCCAGCCGTGGAGGCCGGAGAAAGTCTGGGTTTTTTGCCGGGTGATCTCAAGGAAAAAATCGATCCATATCTCAGGCCGCTTTATGATGCACTTGATGATATGATCCCTGTAGATAAACTCAATTTCCTCATGGCAAATAGGGTGATCGAGGTGGCGCCGCTTGCATTCATGCGAGGTCGAACGCTAGATAATGCATTCATCATACTGGATGAGGCGCAAAATGCGACCAGTTCTCAGCTCAAAATGTTCTTGACCAGACTGGGGCCTAGTGCCAGCTGTATCATCACGGGCGATCTGACGCAGATTGACCTGCCTTTTTCGCAGAAGTCCGGACTAAAGACGGCACTGAGAATATTGGATGGAATGGATGGTATAGGGTTTGTCTATCTCAACGAGGGCGATGTCGTCCGTCACCGACTCGTCAAAGAGATCATCAGGGCATACGACAAAAACGACAAGCGCAACAAGGCTCTCAGAGAAGGAAAAAAGCCTACCGAAGAAGAGTAAAAACTAAAGATATGACATCAAAAGTCACCTATGAAGGAGGGCTGCGCACTAAAGCCGCACATATAGCCAGCCAAAACAGTATCATCACTGATGCTCCTGTAGACAACAGAGGTAAGGGCGAGGCATTTTCGCCTACGGATCTCACTGCGACTGCTCTGGCCAGTTGTATGCTGACCATCATGGGCATCACCGCTACCGATCGAGGCTGGAATATTGACGGCTCTGAAGCCACAGTGATCAAATCCATGGACGCGGCACCAAGGCGTATAGCTGCTGTAGAGATTGTCATAACCATGAAGGGTGATGACCTCAGTCAGGATGCTAGAGACATTCTGGAAAAGGCAGGTAGATCCTGTCCGGTAGCCCTTTCTCTGCATCCCGACATAGAGCAAAAAATTTCATTTGTGTGGTGATCGTAAAGCTCGTATAAGACATGATGACACCACAAAATCAATGCATACATTCAGCCCATGACTACTCTGATACTCCAAGCACCTGAAAGTCTCAAGGGCAGCCATGTCGTGCAGTTGCCGGCATCAAAGAGCATCAGTAATCGCGCATTAATAGTAGCTGCACAATGTCAGGTTATTGGCCGCATTGACAATCTATCCGACGCTGATGACACTAAGCTCTTACTGAAAGCACTGACAGAGCCAACAGATGATATCAATGTCGGGCACGGTGGTACGACATTAAGATTTTTGCTGGCCTATCTGGCTGTCAATGGGTACAAGTGTCTACTTTCAGGATCGAATCAACTTAACAAACGCCCAGTAAAACCTCTTGTAGAGGCACTCCGGCGTCTCGGTGCTGATATTGAATATGTCGATGTAGATGGTTATCCTCCGCTAAGACTTAAGGGGTTTGTACAGAAAGAAAATAAAGTCCACATACCGGCTCACGTCAGTAGTCAATTCATAAGTGCCCTATTATTAGTAGCTCCGTCTCTGCCACTGGGGCTTGACATAAACTTGATGGGGCAAGTGATTTCAAGACCATATCTGGATATGACGCTTAAGGTCATAAATCACTATGGTATCTATCCGGAATGGGAAGGAACAAAGATCAGAGTTAATCCAGGATCATATGAGCCAAAGAGCTTCTCAGTAGAATCAGACTGGTCCGCTGCCAGCTATATCTATGCCCTGGCTACCGCCTACAGAGAGGCTTCATTTACCATGCCCGGTTTGTATGATGTAAGTATACAGGGTGATGCCAAAATAAGAACTTACAGTCGGGAGTTCTTTGGGGTGTCAACGCAGTTTAATGATGATGGCGCCACCTGTCAATGGTCAGGAAATGAGCCTTCTGCCTTCGAAGGGGATCTGCTTCAAGAGCCCGATCTCTGCCCGACGATTGCGGTGATGTGTGCCATCAACAATGTCTCTGGTCGCTTTAATGGTCTGGAATCCTTGCGCATAAAAGAGACCGATCGCATAGCTGCACTACATCAGGAACTGTCGCATTGGGGCTACTCATTTGAAGAGGTTGAGGATGGAGCCTTTAGATATATATTGTCGGGCAGGCTTAAAAAGACATCTTACATGCCTGTCATAAAAACTTATCACGACCATAGAATGGCAATGGCTCTGTCAGTCATGTCGTCGCTTCAGCCCATTACTATTGCAGGTCCACTTGTCGTGACTAAATCTTTTCCCGGATTTTGGCAAATGCTTGAAGCATTGGGCTTTAGTCTGGACTGGCAAGAGTAAGCCATGAGCGCAAATTCACCAACTCCTATAAAACAATTTGACTACAAAACGTTTAACCATAAGACAATCGACAAACAGGACATATGATTACAGTACAAGGCGTTACCCATACTTACAGAGAAGAAGATCCCATTAGCTTTCCAGATTTTAGTTGTGACCGTGGAGACCAACTCTTAATTTTGGGCGCATCGGGATCAGGGAAAACCACCTTATTGAACCTTATCGGCGGGCTATTGAAACTGCAAAAAGGTCAAATTACCATAGGTGGCAAGGCACTCGACAAACTATCTGTGTCAGAACTTGATACATTCAGAGGTCAATACATCGGTATGGTATTTCAAAAGCCTCACTTTGTAGGGTCATTGAGCGTGTTAGAAAACATCACTCTGGCACAGTCACTGGCCGCAAAGCCGGTAGATAAAGAACGCGCCATGCAGCTTCTCACCAGACTAAAAATTGACAAACTCGCCCTCAAAAAGCCGGATCAGCTCAGTGTTGGCGAACAACAACGAGCGACAATCGCCAGAGCTCTGGTCAACAAACCGGCTATCGTGTTGGCTGATGAGCCCACTTCTGCCCTCGATGACATCAACTGTGACGAAGTCGTGAGTTTACTTGAGAATGCCGCTTCGCAAGAAGGTTCTGCTTTGCTGATTGTCACCCATGACCAAAGACTTAAAGATAAATTTAAAAACTTCGTAGAACTGACACCCCAATAAACCATATAGATTTATGATCAGATTGGCCATTAAAAATATCTTTCACAAGCCATTGACATTGGCTCTTAGCGTATCACTATTTGCGTTGGGTGCAGGATTGATTACTGTCTTATTGCTCCTCAACAAGCAATTGGGTGATCAATTTGAGCGAAACCTGGCCGGTATCGAGTTGGTCATAGGTGCTAAAGGAAGTCCCCTCCAAATGATTCTTTGCAATATGTACCACATTGACGCGCCTACAGGAAACATCTCCATAGGAGAGGTCAAACCATTTCTCAATCCTAAACACCCTTTGATCAGACAGGCCGTTCCGCTATCGCTCGGCGACAATTACAAAGGTTATAGAATAGTGGGGACGACACCGGGGTTCTTGACCTTGTACACCTCTACATTTCAGCAGGGCAGGATATGGCAAGAAGACTTTGAAGTGGTGGCAGGTGCAGGTGTAGCTGATGAATTGGGTTTAAAAATAGGCGATACCTTTTTTAGTGTCCATGGTTTTGCAGACGATGATGATATGGTGCACGACTATACACCACCATTTCGAATCG
Source organism: Saprospiraceae bacterium (assembly GCA_007125435.1). GTDB lineage: Bacteria > Bacteroidota > Bacteroidia > Chitinophagales > Saprospiraceae > SLDF01. Next base: position 8,633 of record SLDF01000028.1, on the reverse strand, counting down.
TAGGGATTTTAGAGCCCAATGGGTCTGTGCTTGATCAATTGCTTTTGTGTAATTCTGCTACCGTGTGGAAAGTGCATGCACACGGCGACGAACTGGAAACGGTAGAGCCTCCTGTATTAGAAGCTACGCCTCAAGAATACTCAGAAGAACAATTATTAGAGTGGCATGCTGAGGCTATAGACGAATTGGTCACTAAAGACAATCTCGATATCACATCAGTACTTGTGAAATTCAGAGGCCGCAATTATCAGACATTAAACATGATGCGCAACATCAATGAACAGACCAATCTACAGGCAGCCAATCCGGCTATCGAGATCAATAGGTTGTATTTATTACTTGGTGTAGGTATTGAAGCGCTACAGGCTCTGGCAATATTAATCATGATCGTATCAGGTCTAAGTGTATTCATCTCCATGCTTAATGCCCTGAAGCAAAGAAAATATGAATTAGCCTTGATGCGAGTAATGGGCGCATCAAAAGCCAAACTTTTAATTTTAATATTATTAGAAGGTGTCTTGATAGCTGTAGTCGGTTATGCCGCAGGTGCCTTAATCGGTCATACTGCGGTTGGCGTTTTATCAGGATTTATGCAGGATGCTTATAAGTACGCTTTAGATCCTTTTGTATATTTGTCGCAGGAGTTTATCTTATTGTTTGCCTGCGTCGGCATAGGTATGTTGGCCGCATTACTGCCAGCTATACAGGCTTACAAGACAGATATAGCATCAACTCTAACGCAGAAATAAAGACGGTATGGGGCACAAATACATTTTCAAATGTCAAAAATATAAATCACCGACAGAATGAAGAATTGGCTTAAGTTGGGTGGAATGGTATTGATACTTTCGGTGTTGTTTTCGTCAAGCCTAACGGCTCAAGACGGCACGTGGAAGCGATTGTCAAAAATCACTTTTGTAAAAAAGTATGATGACTTGATGGGTTTCAAGGTAGATATGCCCGTGTTTTCTGATGAAATAAAAGCAATGGAAGGTGAAGAAATCACATTGAAAGGATACATCATACCCGTCGAAGGTTATAAAAGCCACAAAGAATTTGTCTTCTCTGCCTACCCATATAATATGTGTTTTTTTTGTGGCGGAGCCGGACCCGAGACAGTGATGGAGGTGTTTGCTGATGAAGCCATAAAGTACACAGCAGACCCTATTGTTATAAAAGGTAAATTAGAACTTAACGATTCTGATATTAATCGTCTGATGTACATTCTCAATAATGTCACTCAGGTAAAATCATAGCAATAACCTGATACAACTTTAATGCTCATGCTTAAAAAAAACCTAAAACTTTTGCCATCATTCGCATGTGTTGCTGTCCTACTACTGCTTATGTCATCATGCGCTCATTTTGTACCATGCGGCTTTGACAAAGATCAATACCTCGATAACTTTAAGGCTTTCATGAGAGAGGCAGAAGACATGAAGACAGACGCAAAAGAAGCGGCCTGGTCTGCTATGGATGAACGGTTTGAGACACTATCAGAGGACTGTTATGAACAGTGGGAAGATGAGCTTTCTCTTATACAAAAAACAAAAGTGGCCGGCTGGATACTAAAATATCAGTACATTAGGCTCGGCAAACCCCTCATTGACCCGGATAACTAAAGAAGGTATGAACATTATAGCTGTATTTATTGGTGGTGGCCTGGGCTCTTTAATGCGATACTTGTTTTACATGTGGTTTCATAAACCTGATACCATTATTCCATATGGCACTTTTATAGCCAATGCAACCAGCAGTCTAATTTTGGGCGGCCTTATAGTTGCACTGTCGAGCGCAGACAAGTCCAACTTTTTCTATCTGTTATTGGCAACAGGATTCTGTGGAGGCTTTAGTACTTTTTCTACATTCTCTGTAGAGAATTTTCAATTGATTCAAAATGGTCTATGGGTCAATCTTGTGGTCAATATTTTGATCAATGTCTTCGTCTGTTTACTGGCTGTTTACATGGGATATAAAATCATGGCGTCAGTATAATTCGATTATACTTCTCATTATCAATTTAAACCTTAGCGCTTACGACTATCTTTTCATACAAGACTTCCATCGTAGTTTTTCGATCCTCCACCTGGTGATTGACTGCGTTTTCTTTCACCATAATTTTAGGGCTCATTTGAATGAAGTCGGCCACGTTGTATGTATACAATGACCACTCACCAAATCTGTATTCAAGTGCTGTAAGATTTTCCACCCAATCACCAGAATTAAGGTATTGTATGCTACCGTGTGGTGTATTCACAATACGATTTTGAGGGACGTGGATATGTCCACAAATAACCACATCAAAGCCCTTCTCTGCACCTACATTTATAGCGAGATTCTCGAAATCCTGAATAAACTTCACCGCTCTTTTAACACTTGACTTTACAGCACCGGCAAATGAATATGCCGGCATATTAAATCTTGACCTCATTGTATTAATAGTGCGATTGAGCCTTATCAGCATATCATAGCCCTGACCACCGAGCTTAGCCAAAAATGGGGCGCCCATAACACTGGCATCAAAGATATCACCATGAAAAATCCAATGCTTCTTACTTCCCAACTGTAATACCAACTTGTCTCTTAAATGTATCGAACCAGCTGTCACATCGCTAAAACGCCTCAACATATCATCGTGGTTACCGGTTATATAATAGACTTTAGTGCCACTTACTGACATCTTGATGATCTGATTGATGACCTCTAAATGCTCCTGTGGAAAATACTTCTTCTTAAACTGCCAACCATCTATAAAGTCACCATTTAGAATCAGCATCTTTGGCTTTATACTTCTAAGGTATTGTAACAACTCTGTGGCATGACAACCGTAGGTGCCAAGGTGGACATCAGAAATCACTACTACTTCCAATTCTTTCATCGCATATGTGTTTTAAATATTTGTTTTTCAATGATATATGCATTAGCTATTTATTTAAACCACAAGTTAAGTCGTATTCATATTCATATGAGATAATGGGTAGTTATGTAATGATTAATTCTATGTGAAACCATTGTTAATCCTGTAGTTGCATAACCTTTAATTTGTTCGTGCTCTCCTGTTTTGCAACACTTCAAAATAAAAGTGTCATTGAGCAAGCAAATCTCATTTTTCATAGGCCACCCAATGATGGAAAGGGATTTTTTATCATTTTTGCAGTGCGGCTAAGGCTACCTCTAAGAATCCCTTATGAAAGCGGAAACTAATCGCTTTTGCCTTAGACAACTTTCGAAAAAAGAGCACAACCGACACATCATAATTGATGAAAAGGGAAGTATAAAGTAAACGATATGGGTAGAAAGAACAAACTAAAGAAGTTTGCAGAGATTAGAACATTTGACAATGTCTATGAAAACTATAATTACGAAGACGATTTTCTTATCGGTCCGCAAGAGGATGAATACAGGCTTGCCGGAAAATGGAGACAGCAGCACTTTAAGAATGATAAGCCCATAGTTTTAGAACTCGCCTGTGGTGGTGGCGAGTACACGCTTAGTCTGGCCGAAAGGTACAAGAAAAAAAACCATATCGGAGTAGACATCAAAGGGGCAAGGATTTGGAAAGGCGCTCGAAAAGCTCTAGCTGCCGGCTTAGATAATGTTGTGTTTTTAAGGTGTAAAATCGAAAAGATAAATACCTTTTTTACTGCAAATGAGGTCGATGAAATATGGATTACTTTTCCCGATCCATTCCTCAAGGATTCTAAAGAAAATAGGCGCTTGACAGCTCCATCTTTTCTTGACAGGTATAAAAGCATACTAAAACCTGACGGGTGTGTACACCTCAAAACAGATAGCCAGCCCCTTTATGAGTTTACATTGGAAACACTTAGCCAAAGGCCAGACATTGAGATCACAGAGGATCATAATGACATTTACAGTCAAGCCCTTCCTCACCATGACCTGGATATCAAAACCTACTATGAACAAAAGCACCTCAAGGCAGGTCTGACAATAAAATACATCCAGTTTCGCTACCGTTAAGAGAACTAGATCGAATTAATCCTCAAATATTTATGTTGCTTACTTAATATAAGCTTAATTTTGCGGTAAAATACAGATGAACCAACCATGAGCGACTCTATAAAACACGAATGTGGCATTGCCCTGGTCAGATTGTTAAAACCACTTGACTATTACAAAGAAAAGTATGGCACGCCGCTTTACGGTCTCAATAAAATGCAGTTGCTTATGCAGAAGCAGCGCAATAGAGGTCAAGACGGTGCTGGACTCGTCACTATCAAGCTAGATCCCTATCCCGGTACGCGCTTCATCAGTAGAAAGCGCAGTGTCAGCGGACAATACTTAAAAGATTTATTTGACGGCGTATTTCATCATTTTGAGGATATTCCTGAAGAGAGAATGCAAAGTGGTGCATGGCTTAAGGACAACCTTCCCTATACAGGAGAGTTGCTCCTCGGTCACCTGCGATATGGTACCCATGGCGTCAACACCATAGAAACCTGTCACCCTTTCTTACGTCAAAACAACTGGATATATCGCAATCTTGTCCTTGCCGGCAACTTCAACTTGACCAATGTTGATGAGCTCTTCAATGAATTGGTTGAGCTAGGTCAGTTTCCTAAAGAGCGTTCAGACACTGTCACTGTCATGGAGAAGATCGGCCACTTTCTCGATAGTGAAGTGCAGTATCTTTTTGAGCATTACAAACTTCAAGGCTTCAATAATAGAGAAATATCTGAGGCCATCATCGAAAATGTCAACATCCAGAGGATATTAACCAAGGCATGTCGGAAATTTGATGGGGGCTATGTTATGGCCGGACTGATTGGTCACGGCGATGCTTTCGTCATACGCGACCCCAATGGTATTCGCCCTGCCTATTATTACTGCGACGATGAAGTGGCTGTGGTAGCTTCAGAGCGTCCGGCGATCATGACCGCATTCAATATCAGATTTAAGAATGTAAAAGAGCTAGGCAGAGGACATGTACTTACCATCAAAAAAGATGGTCAGGTTACAGAAAAGCCGTTTATAGAGCAACAAGAGCAAAAGAACTGCTCTTTTGAAAAAATATACTTTTCAAGAGGAAGTGATAGAGATATTTACACCGATAGAAAACGCCTTGGTGAAATGCTGGCAGAGCCCGTACTGAAAGCCGTTGACTACGATTTTGAAAATACCGTATTCTCATACGTGCCCAATACAGCAGAGTCTGCATTCTACGGCTTCATGGACGGCATCGAAGCAGAACTTAATGTCCATAAAACGAAGCAGATTCTCGAACTCGGACCCAATGCAAAGCCTGAAGACGTTACCAACATACTCAACAAGAGAGCCCGATTTGAAAAGCTGGTTGTCAAAGATGAAAAACTGCGAACCTTCATAGCAGATGATGCCTCCAGAGGAGAAATGGTCGCTCACGTCTACGATGTCACCTATGGTATAGTCAAAAATGAAATAGACACCCTGGTCTTACTCGATGACTCTATAGTCAGAGGGACCACCCTGCGTGACAGCATATTGACCATAGTGTCGAGGCTCTTTCCGAAGAAAATCATTGTGGTCTCTTCATCGCCTCAGATCAGATATCCGGATTGCTACGGTATCGATATGTCAAAGATGAAAGAGTTTGTAGCCTTTCAAGCATTGATAAGTCTTATAAAAGAAGAGGGCAAGGAATACCTATTGGAAGAAGCCTACGACCGTTGCAAGGCCCAGCAGACACTGCCAAAAGAAGAAATTCGCAATGAGGTCAAAGCGCTCTATGACAGATATGATTACGAAAAAGTATCTGAGCGAATATCTGAGTTTGTCAAGCCAGCAGGTATAAAGCCTGAAGTCCAGATCATTTACCAAACAGTTGAAAGCTTGCGTGAAGCCTGTCCTAATACCGGCGACTGGTATTTCTCCGGTGAGTACCCTACGCCCGGTGGTAATAAAGTAGCCAACAAAGCTTTTATGAATTATCTAGAGCATAAGCTGGAGCGAGCTTATTAATTTTCAAAGGGATTGCTATATCGCGGATCTGACAACAATGTCGTATCTGTAAGCGCATGCAATGCCTGTATCATGGCTTCTCTATGCTCCTGAGTAAAATTCGTCACCGCCTGCATGGATAGTAAAGGATCTCTATTAGGGTGTGGATGGCCACCGGAGAAGTAATGATCCAGCACATCCTCCAATGTCTCCAATCTTCCATCGTGCATGTATGGAGCCGTAATAGCTATATTTCGAAGTGTCGGTGCTCTAAACCTTCCAATATCTCTATTGACATTAGTGACCAAATACCTGCCGGGGTTTTGGGCTGCCTCACTTTCAGATATTAACCCGTTATGTAAGTACTGATTACCTGTAAAAAATGGTCCGGGATTGTGACAGTGTACACACTCTGCATCTTCAAAGACTCGGTCCTCTTCCACAAACATCATAGTAAAGCCATCTAGCTCTTCGCCTGTCAAGAAGTCAATCTGCAGATACAAGTCTCTGTCGATCTTAGAGTTGCCACTTACAATGGTTCTTTGAAACTGTGCAAGGCCTTTTGCTATCAATTCCGGTGTGATTTCTGAAGTGTTATTGATACCGAATGCCTTGCGAAATTTCTCCTGATAAAGCTCGTTTCTCTGCAACTTTCTGACGAGGTTGGGCAGTTTTTCATCCATTTCTACGGGGTCTTCTATCGGATGCAGTGATAATTCCTCTAGAGTCGTCACCCGACCATCCCAGAAGAGCCCATTGTCGGCCCACGCCATATTGACTATGCTCATCGCCGATCTTTCGCCAACTCTACCATCTATACCTATCGACTTCTTCAGGCCATCAGTAAATGCCAGCTCTTGTCGGTGACATGAGGCACAAGATATTGTGGAGTCTCTTGATAAGATAGGGTCATAAAATAGATGCCGGCCAAGATCCACACCGTCTACCGTCAAGGGGTTTTCATCATTCGCGGGCAATGGCGGAAAATGGGCAGGCAGATCTACCTCATAGGCTTGCGGGTCATAATCAATTGAGGATAGATCTATACTGATTACACCACCCCCATTGTCATCATCGTCTCGCTGACAACTGATAGCAACCATCGTCACAACTATCCATATATACAGAAATACCTTCCTCATCTATTCATATGATTGATCAAAGCACGTTCTATTCACCCAATAAATGAATATCACTTATGAAAAGTTCACCTGAATAGCCTTTCTTGAGAATTACTTTATGGGGTACATTTATCAGGCCTAGACCATGTTATGGGTTTTGGCAAAGAGGGTTGACTTATCGAAGAAACAAGCCCTAAATGAGCTTTTCTATAGTCTCACTTCGGCTGCTTGGTATCAAGCAGAGCCGCCTCTGGCTCAGCGTCGACCTAAATTGTGACTAAACCCTTATCTAAGAATAATCTTTTGCACAGCCACTAAAAGAAAAGCCACTCAAAACAGCAGTGACACTCTATGGTAGACCTGTGAATACAAGCGAATAACCCGGTCCGTAAGGACACGCCCAAAGTTAAACGAGTGAAGTGTTTTAGAATAGTCGTTAAAAACTATTGATAGATACGACATCAAGCCTCCAATATCTCGCCTCAAAACCGATAACCGGCACCAACTCTGATACCTATCTGAGCAAAACCGGCAGAAAATCTAAAGTCAGACACCTGGCCGATGCCGTCGACCAATTCTACATGAGCGTCATGTGCTAGCCGGCTGAGCGCTACTCTATAGACGAGACCGCCACGGATAAAGAGCTTGTCTGTCAATTTGAGCTGCCCAGTCAGCTCCAGTAGACCGTATGGGCTTAGATAATTGGCTTGGCGAATGTCGTATTGACCATAGTAGACCTCTCCCAGACTTCCATCAGGCGTGATGTATCTATGAATCATCTCTTCGCTTCTATTGATATCATTGATCATGGCACCCAGACTTGCTCCCAGTTTTATCGACATGAAGTTGCTTTCCACAATTGAAAAAGACGATCCCACATCAAACAATACGGCATAGCCCTGGATAGCAGTACCATAACTATCAAATCCACTGTCCACGAAAGTTCCGGTACTGGTCGTATAGATATGACCATTTTCATATTGAAAACCAAAAGCGATACCGCCAATCTCAGCAGCTGTAAGCCTCGAATGTAGAGACCATCTGGACGAGAGCCTATAATTGTAATCCAGACCAAAGAATAAAATCAAATCATTAAACTTAGCGTCCATAAGTGTAGCGCCTGTTCCACTCATTTCCATTTGGCTTAGTGGAAAACGGATAGCAGAGGGCTCCACAAATACCGATAGTGAATGCCGGTAGGCAACCTCATTGTTTTGTGCTTCCTGAGCCATCAATGAGCATGGCAAACTGATGCCAATAAACATTGCGACCAGCACGTACGCCGCCGCAAATGCACCACAGGACACAAAAGTTTTTTCGTTAAGCATTGTCATGACTCATCAAGTTTATTTCGAATAGTAAATGATCCTAAATAATAGGGTTGTATTTCATTTTGTCGGTTTGGGCATCACCCTTCACTGCGTTACGGGTCGCTACGTTACAGGGCTCCCTAAACGGTCGGCCTCTGCTTCATTGTCATTACGCAGAGTCTGGCTCCTGTCGTCGCCACCCTTTCACATCGCTGATGCAAGACCAGAAAAAACGACATTTTGAAATGCACCCAAGTGCTAGCCT
>SLDF01000059.1 GCA_007125435.1 Saprospiraceae bacterium | reverse complement strand
TTCATCGGTCGCGTAGCACTTGAGGCTATGCTCTCTCTTCAGCACTCGTCTAAAGTAAAATTCTCTAAGCTCTAGCTCTTTTCAGACGACATCAAGTGTAGCTTGGGCTATGCGCGTATTTTTTATTCTTCGATCTCACTCAAAATAGCTGCGACTTAGATCATACGACGGCTATTTTCAGACTCATTACGGGGCTCGCTATTCGCTCGGTCCTTCGGACTCACTCACTGTCGCTCGTGACCCACTCCGCAGCGCTGATGCACCTCCAGAAAAAACGACATTTTGAAATGCAACTCATATCCAATGAAAAGTACCACTAAAGCTAATTTACATATGAATAGAAAAAAATATACCCACGAGAACATCATATCCTCGTGGGAGTCTAATGAAAAAGTTTTAGTTATAAATGAGCTCTTACTTTCTTTTCTTTAAATCTTATCAGCTGTCTTTTAAGATTATCTGCTACGCTATCAACTGATGATTCGAATAGCTTATCAGAATGTTTGCATATTAACGTATCTCCGGGTACGTTGACGCGAGCCTCAACTATTTTATCTTTTACCTGGCCAGAGTTTTCTAGCTTTAAGACAACTCTGGTGTCTACAATCCGATCAAAAAATTGATCTAGCTTATTTAACTTTTTATCAATGTATTCTACCAGCTTATCATCAGCTGTAAATCCCACTGCTTCAACATGTATTTTCATATCAATAATTTAAAATTTGAAAAAATAAATGATAATCAATCTGATTTAGGATGAGATGCACTATAAATCTTCTTAAGTCCTTCAATTGAATGATGCGTATAAACTTGAGTCGACGAAAGTGATGAATGCCCTAATAAGGACTTTATCGCATTCAAGTCTGCACCATTTTGAGATAGATGACTGGCGAAGGTATGTCTCAACGTATGAGGACTGATTTTTTCTGCGTGTACTTCATTGCCTAAATACTTCTTTATGGTTCGATGGACAAAACCCGGATAAAGTTTTGCTCCCGATGAAGTTAAAAATAAAAATTGTTCATTGCATTTGATTTCGATTAAGGATCTCCTAGTAATATAATAGTTAATAATTGAGGTAAGTTCATCCGACAATGGTATCAACCTTTGTTTATTACCTTTACCTATAACGCTCAATGAATTTTCATATGACTTAAAATCACTTAATTTTAAGTTAATGATCTCACCTCGTCTCATACCCGTTCCATATAAAACATAAAGGATGGCCTTTTCGAGGACACTATTGTATTCGGTATCTTCATGAATATCCTGAACACCTTCAAGCACTTGATGCATTTCACCCATTTTGATAAAGGTTGGCACCTTTTCTCCTTTCTTAGGTAATTGTAAAGCGTTGGTAGGATTATGTGCTACAATATTCTTCTTCCTGAGAAACTTGAAGAAGGATTGGAGGCTACTTACTTTTCTGCGCACTGTAGAAGGTGCTGCATTATTTTGGACCAAGTGTACGATCCATGACCTGACCATAGACCGATTTATTTGACTAAGATCAGTATCACCAAATCGATCCGATGAGAATAAAAAAAACTGTTCAAGGTCATTCGAATAACCAAGAACAGTATTTTCAGAATATCTCTTTTCGTACTTTATATAGTCTAAAAAGCTATTAACTTCTTTCATCAAAAGCCACAATGGTTGAAGATGAAATATACAGCTTTCTATTTATATAAACAAATTTATATCAGTTTTTATCGGCGTGAGGGCCGTACATTCTTTCTTTGTATTGAGCCTTAAGCACTTCAGTTCTTCTTTCTACAGAAGGCTTTGTAAAGTGTTTGCGCTTTCTCAACTCTTTTAAAACTCCGGATCTTTCAAATTTGCGTTTGTACTTTTTTAACGCTCTATCGATTGATTCTCCGTCTTTTACGTCTATTATTAGCATATAAATTAACCTAATAAGATGAAACAATTTATTTAATGGAGTGCAAAAATAGTTGTTTCACACCATTTAAACAAATAATATAAAAAAAAAGGAGGTACAAAAGCACCTCCTTAAATCAATTAAACTTTTAAGCTATTAAAACTAGTAACCTGAATTTTGTACTAAATTTGGATTTTGATCAATCTCTCTTTGAGGAATTGGCATAATCGTACGCGGTGCCCCAAAAGCAGCATCAGCTTGATTGGGCCCAAAATCTCTAAGACCTCTACCCTTTCTCAATAAGTCCATTCTTCTGTGTCCTTCGAAGCATAGCTCCTTTCTTCTCTCATTAAGAATGGCTTCAACCAATTCTGTACCTGAAGAAAAGTCGCCTGTTGTCCATTCATCTAACCCTGCTCTTGCTCGCACTTGATTGGCGAGGTCAACGGATTCTTGGTTGACACCGTTTAGCTCAGCCAGAGCCTCAGCTCTCGTAAGTATGACTTCAGCTACACGCATCATAGGGCTATTATCAGCATTATTAACACCATCTGGAAACTTTCTGGTCATAGGGACATCTGCCCTTCCAGCTGCATCAGTTACAAGATCATGAAGCTCATCAAACCTAAGATCTCCCGGCTCTTCTGCAAATGCATCAAGTAAACTTTCTGCAAATGGGCAATCGCCTCGTCCGCCTAGAGAAGCAGGCCTGTGGTATGATGCCCATCCACCTGCACCAGTTCTACCATTATCTACTGTGCTATTTACAATGGTGAAGATATCTTCCTGACTAGACCCTTGGGATGCCCAAAAACTTAAGTCAGGCGCTAGTGATACTCCGGCATCTAATACCTGGCCTGCGAAGTCAGCAGCTTCCTGGTATTCACCTCTGTACAAGTGCAATCTGGCGAGATATGCTCTAGCAGCATTCTTTGTGGCTCTCCCCGGACCTACATTCGCTTCAAGACCCTCCAAGGCATCTAGTAAATCCTGTCTGATTTGCGCATGAACTTCAGCAACAGTTGCTCTTGCAGGAAGGTCTACTTCGCCGGTAAAACTTTCAAGAACCAATGGTACCCCAAGAGAAGCACCGTTATCAAAGTTATATGGTTGTCCAAATAAATTGACAAGGTTAAAATAAAGCAAAGCACGCATGAATTTTGCTTCTGCAATATATTGAGCTGCAACAGCTTCCGTCATTGCCGGATCATCTACAGTAGGCACTCTATCAATTACAGCATTAGCACCATTGATATTTCTATAATGTACTTGCCACCAAGATGAAATCGAGACATTTGTCGTAACCTGAACGAAGTCTTTAATCTCCTGTAAAGTTGGAAATGAGCCGACAAATTCAGTGTTATCAGCCATGTAATCTTGTATGATTTGAGGCTGAGAACCAAATACTTCAATTAATTGTGCTTGGGAATAAACACCCATGAGTGAGGCAAAAGATGATGCTTCAGTTGCAAATGCCGCACTTTCTGATAAACTTTGTTCAGGTTCTAATTCTAATCTATCACTACATGCATTCAGCATAAGTAGCATAAAGAGCAAACCTGACAATTTTAATCTTATATGTTTCATTTTATACATTTTTTATAATTTTAAAATCCTACGTTAACTCCTATTTGAAGGCTATATGGCTGTGGCAAAGCGAAAAACGATTGTCCTTGTACAGCGGTATTAGGCCCATTTGCGGAAACCTCAGGATCCGGTCCTCTAAAGGTAGAATCATTCCACAACCATAAGTTTTGAGCTAAAGCATATATTCTCAAGGATCTGATGGCATTCTGTCCACTTAATAATCTTGGCGGTAAGGTATAACCAACATTTACATTTCTAAGTCTTAAGAATGATCCATTTTGCACTTGTAACGTAGACAATTGGTTAAATGAATTCACAGTTTGACTTGCTAAACTAGGCGCAAAAGCTTCGTCACCAACTTCCTGCCAGTAGTCTAATAATGCCACAGACTTATTAAACCCTGGAGCAACCATATTCTCAGTAAACCTCAATCCATCAATCAATACTAGGTTGCCATAAGTAAAGTTGAACAAGAATGTTGCATCAAAACCTTTATAAGCAATTGTTGTATTGATACCTCCAATAAACTGAGGAATTGCAGAACCCACATATTGTCTGTTATTTGATGGGTCATAAGTTGTTGTAGGGTTTCCATCAACGTCCAACCATTCGAAATCACCAGTCTGTGGGTTGACACCTTTGTGTCTTATAACATAGAACTCGTTGATAGACTGGCCAACGACAGCTCTTTGCGCT
>SLDF01000081.1 GCA_007125435.1 Saprospiraceae bacterium | reverse complement strand
TAGTAAAGGCATTTCAATCTTTTATACTTTACTGAATAGTATGTCTCCCAGTTGATGCTAATCGACTTCCATTAGTAGCTATTACATTCGCAATCAACCAGCCATTATGGTACTATTCATTTCTACTTTATTCTTTCATGCAACCATTGACTACCTACAATGAGTTATACATGCCTATGTAATTGATTGTTAGAAAGTTCGATCAGTGTTAATTTGTATTTTTTTCTATTTTTAAAGAGAAAAAAGATATACCTTTCGAGCTGTAAATTATATTTTTTGCAGTTTGAAAGCCTCCTCTAAAATATTAACCATTCTTTTATGGCTGATTACTTTGCATGCCAACTCTCAGATAGAATATGACTTAAAATTCTACACCCAAAATCAAGGTCTTGCCCACCGATCTATTACTGACATTTCCAGGAGTTCTTCCGGTCGGCTATGGATTGGTACCAGACAGGGCATCACATTTTATGACGGTACAGAATTTCAGTATTCAAGGTTTTTTGATAGCAAAGGTCCTGTTGATGAATTCATGGTCTTATTCATCAATGATCAGTACGGCAATTTAATTGGGTTATCTGATGCAAGTGACGATAAAAAGCCATTTCTTATAGAGGATAGCAATGGTAAAATTCATTTCAATACATCATATATAGACACCGTTAAAGTATTGAAAAAAAAAGTACCTTTTTCACTGCGACATAGTCACCTCATTCATACTGACCTGGGACATTTATTAGCTTCTATTCTTCGGTCCGACCAATCAGTAAAGGATGCCAATGATGAACCGCTTTCATTTTACAGACTCATTAATAACCTACCTGAGTCTACAATTAAACTGAGTCCCTATGAGTTTATTTCTGCATCTGTTTATCCGGACAATAAAGTTTGGATTTGGACTTCTAGTAAAGGGTATATAAAAATTGATCTGGATGATAGGAGTTATGAATGGATTATTAATATTCCAGTTAACGCATACAACAACTCAAAGACTATAACTCTACCTTTAGATAAAGAAGGTAGATTTTGGTATCCCACTTTCCCGGACGAAGAAACAAAAGATGATTTGTCCTATTTTCAAATTCCAACTAAATTTTTTGACAGTCATTTTGAAAACTTCATAGTTGACAATTTATTGAACATTTGGCTGTTTAATGCCAATGGCGATATAGTAAAGTATGATAGGAGCACGAGGCAAGTACATCTTATTGAGTCTTCATTAGATTATTTAAGTGCCAGTTATATTGACTCAGAAAACATTAATTGGATCGGTTCGAAGCTCGGCTTATTCAAACTGCTGTTTAAAAATAGTGTATTTGAAAATTACGGCTCTAGACCTATAAGGCCTTTTGATACGGCTCCGATTGGCCAAAGCACTAGAAGAATCATAGAGACGGACTCAGGTGACATCTTTGTACATCTTGACAATGGTAGCCTCTACTTTGTAGATACTTTGTCTAAATCATTCGTTCCATTTGACTTGTATTACCAGAATAAAAAGGTAAAACTTTCTATTAATGATATTTACTATGCTAGCGATACTTTAGTCTTGATTGCTACATTATCAGGACTATATAGAGCTAATCTAATAACCCATGAATTAGAAAAATTACATTTGACGACAAATGAAAAGAGGGTTATCAATATTATTCCGGGAAATAGTAAATTTACTTACAACTTACTCCTTAGAAATGCTTCTCTGATTGAATATTCTCTGAAAAGTGAAAGTATAGTCAATAGTCACCAACTCAGTGACTCGGTGAATAGCATCAGAGCTTACGATGATCAGTTTATATACACTACCGCTAAGGGAAAACTTATCATTTACAGCAAAAACGATTTTAATCAAGTTTTCTGTTTTAAACTCAATCAAGCCTATGATATCGGTGAGGCAGATGTAAGGGATGTGTTTTTGACGGACAGCATGATCTGGATAGCCTCTTATGAAGGTATATACGGCCTGGACAATGTTGATTATTCAGAGAAATGGCACTATTCCATAAAAGGGGGACTTAGCTCCAACCTGGTCTATACTCTTGCTGGATATGATTATAGATTATTTGCGGGCACCAGTAATGGTTTATCAATAATTGATACCAGAACACAAATCGTCAGGACTTACCTCGAAAAAGATGGGTTATCACATAATGAATTTAATTCATACTCCAGATTATTTGATTCAAAAGGTAATTTGTGGATGGGAGGACTCAATGGACTGAATCGCTTCTCGCCGGACAAAGTCGTCAAAACAAACTCGATTTATCCATACATTCATGTCAACCATATTTCTATCTACAACCCTAAAAGGGATAAAAAGTATGCAATTAACTTTTTAAAAGATAGTATACAGCTACCACTAAAACTGAGTGCCCTGGAGAATTCCTTCGATTTAAAAGTCGCGCTTCCATCATTATATGCGCCGGAAGAGAATACTTGTTATTGGTATATCGAGTCAATAGAACCTGAATGGACAAATTTTTCAAATGTACCCATCATTCAATATAAAAATCTAAAACCCGGCTCTCACTCATTAAAAATAATGGCCTTGGGCTCTCGAGATACATTCTCTGAGGTTACAACTTTTGATTTTATCATTCAAAACCATTGGTACCTTTCACTTTGGGCTATCGTATTGTGGATATCTCTTTTCTTCACTATGTTTTATTTTACTTTCAAAATTATTGTCAATAGAAAGATACTTGAAGAAAAAGCCAAACAGGAAAAAAAGACCATTGAAAAAAGGATTAGATTGTACAATGATATCGCTCACGAAATCAGATCTCCCCTTACAATCATCATGGGCTTAGCAGATCGTATCTATAAAAATATAAAATATCATAACCCTGAATACCTTGATGATATAAATAGAATCAGTGACCAAAGCCAGACACTAGTCGACTTATGTGATGAAATGCTCGAAGTGTCTAGGCTGAAACATACTGCCGGGATATATGACAGATTGGATACCATTAGATTACTTGAGTTCTTTAACCATTTCATACCTTCTTTTCAAACACTTGTAGAAGAAAAGGGTATGACATTATTATACAAAAGTGAGATAGATCCAGAATTGTCTGTCATTGCACCATCCCGAAAGCTTCAGATGATTTTATCCAACTTGATTACTAACGCTGTAAAGTATAGTGAATCAGATGGAAATATTATAGTGTCTGTTGTTTCAACACCTCCAAAAAAAGAAAAAATTAACCTATTAATAACTGTTCAGGATAATGGCCCAGGTATTGACCCAAAAGATAGAAACAAGGTTTTTAAACGATTTACAAAGCTTTCAGATCAAGACCTGCCCGGGAGTCATGGTCTAGGACTCTCCATTGTCAAAGAATTAGTTGACTCTATGGATGGCAATATTAAAATAGCCAATTCAACTGATAAAGGTGCAATTTTCAGTGTAAAATGCAATTTCAAAGTAGCAAATACAACAACCGAACCTGAAAAGTCTACAAATAACACTGCGATTAAAAATGTTCATCACCTTTCACCTCTTCATTTTACTGATGACAAGAATACAAGTCAAAAAGAGTCAAAAATGATATTGATAGTTGATGATCACATCGACACGAGACATTACATTCAGAGTTGTCTGCAAAATCTATACGAGACTAAAACGGCAGCAGATGGTCTTGAAGCATTTAGTCTGGCAAAAACACTTGTGCCTGACTTGATAATAAGTGATATTGTAATGCCCAAAATGGATGGATTCGAACTGTGTCATCTGTTAAAAACTAATACAATTACAAGCCACATTCCCATTGTACTTTTAACCGTAAAAAAAGATCAGGTTTCATCATTGAAGGGGTTGAAATATGGGGCAGACGTATACCTGCCTAAACCATTTAAGGAAGATATTTTAAAATTAACAGTTAAAAATCTTTTCAAACTTATCGAAACTAATCAGATGTATAATAGGCGGCTTATGGCAGAGACGCAATTAGACGTAAAAAAGACTGAAATAAATATTTCAGATCAGTTTGTAGAGCAATTTATAAATTGTTTAAAAGAGAATTATCAAGATCCGGATTTTTCAGTCGAAGCATTGAGCAAACTCATGTATATGAGTCGGAGTCAGATCTTTAAAAAGACAAAATCTCTTATGGGGCAATCCCCTTCTGCTTTAATAAAAGAATTTAGACTCAATATTGCAAAACGACATTTGATAAAAACCAACAAGTCAATATCAGAAATATCGGTATTAGCAGGATTCTCATCGCCGAATTACTTTAGTACATCCTTTCATAGCAAATACGGTTTAAGTCCACATGATTTTCGAAAGAATGCAACATAAGTATACATTCTGGAAACATATTCAAAGGTTAATTTGGACGAAATATCTCATGTTTGTAATACAACTTTTAAATATTACGAACAATGCTACGATTATTCTTTCTTCTGTTAATAATTTACTGTGGTCATGTTTTATCAGCTCAATCTCTGACGCTCACCGGGACTGCCGGTGTATTAAAACCACTCAATGATCAACTAATAATATCATCTAGTATAGGAGAGCCTATCGCCCATAGATCAGACTTGAATACACAAATTATAACAGCGGGATTTCAGCAAACCTTTATGTTGCATGATGCATATGTAGAGCAAGCCAAAATGGAGCAAGCCGAAAATCTAAATATTACCATTACACCAAATCCCTTTGACAACCAAATCATAGTATCACTGGATAACGATATGAAGTATTTACGGGCTTTCCTTTTAATTGTGGATGCTTCAGGAAAGCTTGTTGCCCAATCGGTACTTCCTGGTTTTACACATACGCACAACATAAACCTGCCTAACATAGCTTCCGGTTCGTATTTCCTCATTATTTTGGATGAGACTAGAAGTATTATAGCACGAAAAACACTCATTAAACAATAAATTTTAACCCTTTCTCTTCACAATAAAATTAAGAATAATGAAAAAATTATTACTACTTATTATCCTGGCCTTATCTATTTCGATCGTAAGTGCACAGACAGTTCCCCAAGGCATTAATTATCAGGGGGTTTTAAGAGATATTTCTGGACAAGCCATTAAAAATCAACAAATTCTCATTAAGGTAAATATTCAAAATGAAGATCAAAGGAACATTTTCTACAGTGAGATTCATGAGACCAATATTTCACCGGAGGGCATATTTAATGTTGTCATTGGCAAGGGAGAGCCCCTGCATAATGACTTTAAAGATGTACCCTGGGGTAGTGACAACCTATGGGTAGAAGTACAGTTTAATGTCGATCCCGGTGAAGATAAATGGGAATCATCAGGAGCCATGCAATTACTATCCGTACCATATGCACTTTATGCAGAAAAAGCGGGACAGGTAGATGGTGAGGAATCACCCGGTAAATCAAGTAGCTTGCTAGATGGTACTTATGCCTTCTGGACTGTGCAAGGTAATTATGTAGGTCAATTTTCTCCCCCACCAACCGTGACTACCCAACAGCTTTTAGACAATCCAGAAATTTTCCCAAATTTCTTGGGCACCTTAGGAACTTCACCGCTAGTGTTAAAGGTCGGTGGCAGGACTAATGCTTTTTTTGCACCGCGATCTGGAGACTTCCACATGCTTCGAGAAGCGTTCTTTTATCACGATGTCAATATCTCTGGTAACCTCACTGTTGATGCTAATGCTATAATTGGCGAAAATGCTTTTATCGGTAATAATATTGAAGTAGGTAATAATGGACTCATTGGTAATAATTTTCGTATCAACAACAATCTAAGCGTAGGTAATAACGGAATCATTGAAAATGATCTTAGGGTCAATAATAATCTTAGTGTTGGCAATGACGGGTTAATAGAAAATGATTTAAGAGTAGATAACGATATCAGTATCGGAAATAATGGCTTAGTTGAGAATGACTTTAGAATTGATAATAACCTCAGTGTAGGTAATGATGGACTAATTGAAAACGATTTGAGAGTAGATAATGACTTAAGTGTCGGTAATAATGCTTTCTTTGATAATAACTTACTTGTAAGAAATGACCTCAGGGTAGATAATGATTTTAGTGTTGGAGGTAATACATTTCTTGAAGAGAATCTAACTGTTCAGGGTGATGCGGCATTTGAAGGTAATCTGAGCGTTGATGACAATCTTAGTATCGGCAATAACCTTGAAGTTGAGAACGATGCATTCATCAATAATGAATTAGTCGTTGGTGGTAAAACTACTATTAACAATCTTCTTACTATAGATCATACGATAATTGGGAGCCAATCTGATCAGTCAAGTTATCCACTATTGATTAGAGGAAGTGAGCAGGGTTTAGCTATTCAAGTCAATAAATCTGCACAATCAGCATTTAGTAGCGGCAGGGGTAACAATTATATCTCTTTCTGGACAGATCAAAGCACTATGGAAGGTAGAATTGAAGGAATGAGTAGGGCAGATCTAGACCCTACAGGTCTGGTAAGTTTGATTTCAAGCATAGTGAGTACCAATGTTTCAGGGGTGAATAGATCTTTTCAAGGAAATGTTCTAAGTAACCCTTTTAGTTTAAGCACTGGTGTTGGAAGTGCTGTTACTGATATCATCTCTTTTGTAACCGGAAACTTTAGTTCAGGAAACTTTGTAAATAGTGTCGGCTTAAACTTTTCTTCAAATGGCTTTAACCCAGGAAATTTTTCAACTATACTAGGCAATGGAGCCAGTCAGTTACCAGTCCAGAATTACCTGGGTGGTTCATTTAATGGCAACAATGGTCCCGGCACCCCTGCTAGCTTTATATGGAATTCTATTAGGCAGAATCTATTTGACGAAGATGGGATTTTTACACAAGCAGCCGGTCCAGAAGGTGCGACTAACTTTGAATCACAATTGTTCTCTAATTACACCCTGGACATATTAACCAGCTCGATCTCTGTTTTTAGTTCTGTACTCCAGTTTATTGCAAGCTTTGCCAGTATATTAGATCCTGTCGATGTCTTAATATGGGCTATTGATATGGCTTCACAAATTATCAATTTAATCATATACGGTAGTTATGCAGATATAAATATAGGTGTAGCCTACGAGTCAGGATCAGGAGATTATGCAGAATGGCTGTTAAGGGCATTTCCTGATGAAACGATAATGCCAGGAGATGTGGTCGGTGTCATTGGAGGTAAAGTTTCTAAATCTTTTGTGAATGCAGACAAGTTTATGGCTGTTTCTACAGCTCCAATAGTTTTAGGTAATATGCCGGAGGACAGAGAAAAAGAAGAAAATTCAGAAAAGATCGCATTCATGGGTCAAGTACCTGTTAAAGTAAAAGGGGCTGTTCAGATCGGTGATTATATATTGCCATCAGGTGATGGTGATGGTACTGCAATAGCAGTGCATCCGGATAATATGAAAGTAAAAGACTATCCTCGAATAGTAGGAGTAGCGTGGAGTGAAGATACTAAAGGTGATTTTATAAAAATGATAAACACGGCTGTAGGAATCAACAACAATGATATGTCAAAAGTTATTATTGATCTTCAATCTCGAATGAATGCCATTCAATTGGCACTTATGGAGATCCATCCCAATTTTCAGCCAGAGTTATATGACCTAGATGAAGAATATAGTATACTGGAGGCTAATACCAGGGATTATACTGTATCAGATGTACATGTATCCAACTTAAAAAAACATTTTAAGGATCATAGCTTCTCCGACCAGAAAGAAATGTTGGCGGAAGTCAAGTCGGTGATGAAGTATAATTATAATATTGATTTAGATGAATTTCCACTAATTGCGCAGATTTTTGACGAACCTGAGACTATCCCGGTAATAGAGTCTTATTTTGCTGGTTGGAGAAATGAATTTGTTGGATTAAAAGCTGGTATTGAATCTCATATTCAAACTAAAAAGGATCAAGATTAAGGATTTATTTGAGTAAGGAAAGTTGTTGTTTTTTTTATTAAAATTAAGGGTAACATCTTATTTTGAAGTACTATCGAGCTAACAAGAGATTTTTTTATACCAATGTGAGATGACTTTGCAGCAGCGATGAGGAGCAGGCCCGAACCCCAAAACTTTGAGGTGAGGGGACAAGCTGTAGCGCCCACCAATCCACCAATCCACCAAAGTGTTGCTGTGCTCCCAACCCCTTGGTGAGGGGACTCGTTGAGATTTGGGGGGATACCCGAAAGAATGAACTCAATAGCGCTCAAATGGACAATAGTGATCGAATGATTACTTCACTTCCAATTTTAATTGATCCACTAATGTTGTCACCGAGTCAGATAATTGGGAGATAAGTTGGTTCAGTTCTTCATTGCGAAGTGTATCGGGCGTCTCAAGGGTCAGCGCTATATGGGCCAGTGCTTTGGACTGGATGTAATTGAACTGTGTCTTCAGACTGTGTGCACTGATGGATAAACTTTCATATTGATTTTGTTCGCAGTGCTTTTGGATGTCGGCGACCAATTGCGGGGCATCTCGAATAATGATCCGAATGAATTTTTGTGCAGCAGCCTTACTGCCCATGAGGCTTTCTAAATAGATGAGATCATACATGATGCATAACTTTTGATATTTTTTCGAGTAATTCTCTGGGGTCAATAGGCTTGGTGACGCAGTCGTTCATGCCGGCTTCCAGACAGGCGGCTATTTGTTGTGGGATAGCATTGGCTGTCAGCCCTAAAATTGGAAGTTTGCCGTTGTCGTCTTTTTTAATTCTAATACGTCTAGTGGCCTCCAGACCGTCCATGACCGGCATTTTCACATCCATCAATACGAGGTCAAAGTGATCCTTATAAAGCTTCTCTAGGGCTATTTGACCATTCTCGGCAATTTGTAACCGGACATTATCGATATATTTCTCTAAAAGTTCTGTAGCCAATAGCTGATTAAAAGGGGTATCTTCTACGATTAAAATCGACAAACCGGACGGAATATCAAAAGATAAGCTTGAAGCCACTTTATTTATAGCTTGAGAAGCTTTACGGAATGGAAGTGTAACCGTAAAGGTAGTGCCGTGATTGATCTGTGATTTGACATGGATATGTCCATCCATTTGATTCACCAGGCTTTTTACAATACTTAATCCTAGTCCTGTTCCTTTACTTTCTGTAGTATTGTCCTCATTTAACTGTCTGAAGCTTTCAAAGATTTGATTGATTTTGTCATGTGGTATCCCTTGTCCTGTATCCGTAATATCAAACCCGATTTTTATAAGGTCATCCTCTTCATCTATGTGGTAGACTTTTAGGGTGATCTCGCCGGCTGAGGTAAATTTCAACGCATTGCCTGTAAGGTTGGTCAATATTTGAAATAAACGAACCTGATCACCCATCAGATAAACGGGCAATTCAGCCTGTGCATCTACTGTGAAAGTGAGCCCTTTCTCTTTGACTCTATAACTAAATAGTGTTTTTAATTGATCCAATACTACAGTCAGGTCAAATGGTTTGTCCACTATGGTATACTTTCCACTTTCAATTTTTGCCTGATCCAGAATATCGTTGATAATCCATAGTAAATTTTCACTAGAGGACTGTATAGCTTTGACGTATTCTTCTTGTTTTTGGCTTAATGGCGTGTCGATAAGTAATCTATTCAGTCCGATGATGGCATTCATGGGGGTTCTTATTTCATGACTCATGTTGGCGAGAAACATGGTTTTGTATTGAGCATTTTTTTCTGCCAGGTCCTTTTCTCTGGCGAGCTTTTTAGCTCTGCGATTGATGGCATAGTACAGATAGCCGACAAACAAAATCAGCACCGCGATAAAAGCTCTAAATGCAGTAGTCATATAGTATGGAGCGCTGATGTATATGGGTAGCACTAATGGTGTTTTTGATCTTTGTCCATCTTCAGTGATGGCCACCGCTTTAAATGTATACCGCCCGGGCTTTAAGTTGGTATAAGTCACTTGCCTTTCAGTACCTGCATGGATCCAATCGTCATCAAATCCCTCCAGTAAATAGTCGTACTGAATGCCTTTTCTATTATTAAAATATAGGGCGGCATATGCTATGGTGAATACCTTATTGTCATAGGACAGATTGATCTCTTTAGTATATTCCGGCATGACCTCAAGGTCAATAGGTTGATTAGCAATCTTTAGTCCGGTAAATACAATATGCGGAGCGTGATCATCAAGGCTGAAATCATTGGGTTGGAACAACAGCGTGCCATTATTGCCGCCAAATATTATCCTACGCGACTGTTTACCTACTGCGCCAATACCATTTATGAAAGAAGTAGGGGATACAAATTCATTGTTGATGCCTTCCTCCGGCAATATCCTGTAGATGGTATTGCTTCGTACAGCCCATACAACCCCATCGTCATCAACCTGAAGCCCTACGGCACCATGGTTCTCAATTCCGTTTTTTATAGAGTGGTCAATAGACTGCTCGGTATCTAGCCTGTACTCTATGATTTGGTTAGCGTTCGCCATCCATAGACTTGACGAGTAGTGCGTGATAGCAAATACGTTACCGGATATGACCTGACTGTCAGAAACCATAGTCAATTGCCGATAAGTCGGATTATAGCAGTAAAGTTGACCGGCGTTTATAAAGTAAATCAATCCATCGGGCAGTTGAGTAAACCGCCCTATGGCATTACTCATCATTTCCGGAAAAAAAGCCTGAGGGTATACCCAACTTGTATCATAGGTTGTCTTATCCAGTGCGCAAAGGCCTTGTGGACGCGAAATCCATAACACATTATCATCCAATACATCAGTGGCCATGGAGATGGCGATGCCGGGCTTTATCTTGTCTATGCCGGCGACTAATGCAAAGTTATTGGTAGCATAATCATATTCAAATATACCGGATAGCTGGATAGATATATAAACTCGGCCTCGATCGTCGTTATCTATGCTCCTTAAGTCATTAAATCCATCGGCAAATAGCGGAGGCTTGAGCATACTCATGGATGGTGCATGATAGTTTGTTTTGTGATATAGGCCTTCCATTGTATTCATCCATAATCCACCACGCGCATCTTCATGGACCAAAAGTGTAAAGTTTTGAAGATTGTTGATTCCCGGGCCATTTTGCCAAAGGTGAAACCGCTGTCGACTTGGATTGATCCTATTAAGACCATAAAACAATCCTATCCATAAATTGTCATCTCTGTCCACATAGACGGAGTAAACAAAATTACCACTAATGCCATCGGGTTGCTCAGGTGCATATTGAAACGATTGGCTTACTCGCTCGCTCCTGGTATCGTATAGTACAACGCCATTGCCGGAGGTGCCGACAGCCAGCGTACCACTTGGATATTCTGTGATATAGCGGATACCTTTATCAAACAGAGGTTCATATACTCTTTCAAATCTATTTTGCTCGGGTAGATACTTTACCAGCCCCCTGTTTAAGGCTAGCCAAATGATCTGATCATCGGCTATATAAATATTTCGAGCTTCAATTTTAACGTCTGCATTTATCTCCGGTAAGCCAATAAAGTCGAGTTGTCCTGATTCCTCATTGACGGTGTATAGGCCGTCAGCACCGGTTACCCAGACAGTATTTTCCACATCAATGGCTACACAGCCCGCAAACCGCCCCGCTCTAAATGAAGGGTGCAGAAAATGATTAAAGGTATCTGTATTTGGGTCGTATCTATCGATCCCCTTTCGATGGACAATCCAGAGATGTCCATTACTATCCTCGGCAATATCATGTAGGTAGTTATCGGCCAGGCTATTGTCCTCATCTGACTGGTGATAATATCGTTTGAACACCCCTTTCCTTCGATCCATTTGATTGAGACCATTGATGGTAGTCACCCAGCACCTACCCTTGCTGTCCTGGAGAAAACGTTTGACATGATTGGATGAAATCGACGTCGAATCTTCCCGCCGATGTACATAATTGACAAAGTTGAATCCATCGTACTTTGACAAACCACCTTGTGTACATAGCCAGATAAATCCATCCTTGTCCTGGTGAATATTGAATACGTGATTTTGCGCTAGCCCATCACTAGTGCTCAAATGCTCAAAATCCGTCTTGAATAATTGGCCATACCCAACTGTACATAAACATTCGGCTATGATTATCAAAATAATCTGGTTCAACCTCATTCTCTCTGATTTCATTGTAAATGTAGGAGAATTTATTGACAGAAATGCTATGATGACTCCCAACTGCACCGGCTTTTAATACTTTTTAATACTTTGAAATACTTGATCAAAATTTGTTTGATATGTCCACTGCGTCAGATAAACCTCTAAGTTGTACAATAGCTACAAAATTGCTGAGCCTTTTGATGTGATTATTTCAAAGCTTTTATCAGTATTTATATTCTCTGGCAACTATTTGATTTCAAATAGTCACGAATATTTTACAATCAGGTAAAATTAATGTTATATATAACCCGATTTATACAATAGAGTTTCGCAGTGAGGGTTTACTCAGCGATAAAATAAGTATTTCGTGAATGAGCCATAATACCAACTACGGCAATTGAAAGAAATCAAACGAACCGTCTTATTTTGAAGTCAAGTAAAGACGTAATACCCGTCTGCTGCCAAAGTCAGGTGGCGGGCAGGGATTTTCTAATGCAGAAAAACGGATTCAATAGTAGAAAAAAAACAAAAAAAACTTTTTATTAATCCCCCCAGTAGAAGTAAAGTATCCATCCATCTATTTAGCAAGGCTACTTAACAGCGGATAATGAATCTATTTTCTAACCAGTCGAATCCTTACCGAGCGTATATGCTGTTTTAGGAAAAGTTTCTATATTTAAGCCCGAAGTGGATTATTAAAGAATAATAGTCGTTTTTTAGGTAACACTTTCCATCTTTGCTCAATCTATCGAGCTTTATCTTTGCTTTATAATGATTACCAACTATAACACATACTGAAATGAAAAAGGGAGAATTAAAAAACAAATCAACTGAAAAGCTACAAACACAATTAAAAACAATCAAACTTTTAACTGGGATATTAATGGGAGCAATGCTTGTGTTTTTTGGACTTATAATCTATGGGCTTACATCCATAGAGGATAAAACACCATTCATCGCATTAATTGCAGTAGGTGCCTCCTTGCTAGTAATTCTTGGCTTGCAAGTCATCAACATATATCATATTCAAGCAGAGTTGGAATTAAGGAAAGTTACTAATTGTCAAAACATATAGGACTTTAATACGCTCAAATATTTCAACATCTACATCTAATGAAAAAAATTGAACTCTCTCAATTGTCGGATGAGGAATTACTCGAAATGGATAAGAACAATAAGCCTTCTCCGCTAATAGATGCATTTTTTATCGGATTTTTATTTGGCATAGTAGTTTACAGTGTCATTATCAATTCATGGGGCTTTATAACCATACTGCCATTATATTTGATTTACATGCTTTTAAAAAAGCCAAAGAAATATGAGGCTTTAAGGCATGAAATAGTAAAAAGAAATTTAAAATAGATTCTGATGAAGGTTTGCCAAGCATGCAAAACAGAAGGGGTTGAAAATTATTGCTCGACTTGTGGAAAGCCACAAGTGATTCCAAGAATTAATGGCAATTATTTATTAGCAGAGTTTCGTTCTGTTATGAGTCTTGAAAAAGGATTTTTTTTAACCATATATAAGCTAGCAACTAGACCGGGAAAGAACATTAAAGGCTTCTTACATTATGATAGAAACAGGTTGATTAAACCCATTGTGTTTTTAATTGTGACCTCACTTTTGTATTCAGTTGCCAATAGCTTTTTTCATTTTGAGGATGGTTACGCGGCGGCTATTGAAAATGGTGAATCAGCGACGGTATCGATTGCTAAATGGGTACAAGAAAATTATGGCTATGCCAATACTATTATGGCTGTTTTTATTGCAGCTTGGGTCAGACTTTTTTTTAGGAAGCATGTCGTAAATATATTTGAAATCCTTGTCCTTCTTTGTTATGTGATGGGAATGGGCATGCTGGTTTTTACAGTATTAGGCATTTTAGCATGTTTAATAGCTTTTCCATTTATTCAAGTTGCAAGTTTAGTAGCACTAATCTATTTAACCTGGACCATAGGACAATTCTATGGACGAATGAAGATAATCAATTATATCAAGGCCTTTACAGCTTATATATTGGGTTTTCTTACCTTTTCAGCAACTGGATATATCATCGGTGTTGTAGTTGATTTTTTGACTAATAATTCGGGTTAGATACTGTGCTCTTTTTACTTAAAGTGCTGGCAAAGATTAATTTGACTTTTGGGCAGACCTTCACAGCAAGTCAAAAAGTAATGCATCAGCGATGTGAAAGGGTGGCGACGAAGGAGCCAGACTCTGCGTAGCACTAGCGAAGCTGAGGCCGACCGTTTAGGGAGCCCTGGAACGTAGCGACCCGGAGGGTGATGCCCAAAAGTAAAAAAATAAACATCCTCCATCTCACACACAAAAAAAGCCCGAAAGCATCAAATGGCTTCCGGGCTATATATCAAATATAAAATTTTACTCGCAGTCGGAGAAGTCTCCTCCGCTCAAGTCGGCAATGTTGTCTATGTATTCAAATATAACGCAGAAGTCTGCCTCTATCTCACGGATGTCAAGGATAGCTTCATTGTTCGGTGCATTTTCGTTTTGAAGGGCGCCTCCAGCCATTAACTCAGCAAGCACAGATAAATCTGTAACCCCTGTATTTCTCATATTCAACCTGTGTAGGTT